>NZ_JACHDC010000020.1:0-215499 GCF_014200875.1 Paraburkholderia sp. HC6.4b | reverse complement strand
TTCACCGAGTTGAGCATCGATTCGCTTCGTCATCCGGAAAATTCGACGGCATCTCGTCTGCAACTTGGGCAGTTGGTCCATTGATCAGCGCTTCCTTAGATATATGATTTACAGATTTTGGAACAATGAATCACAAGGCTCCATGCAATGTGAAGTCATCGGACCGGCAAATTCGGATTACAGATTCATACCGTTTATTCAGATTCGATTGAATAGCCTCGACGAATCAAGCCCCGCGAACCATCTCGAAATAAAAAGCTATATCTCAAAATAAAGACCGGAACTCCTCCGGCGCTTCAGTAGTCCGAACACTGCCATTGCCCATCGTGGTGCCCTCTGGCGAGCCTGGCTCCGCCCGGTTCGCCGTCATCCGCTCGTGGTCCGATAAAAAGCACGCTGCGTCTGGCCGCATCGTCCGCTGCGTTTGAATAAAGCGTCCGTCCCGGTACGTCGCTCGATCGCCAGCGGCAAAGATCGTGTCATTACAGACCGCAGATCGCTTATCGGATTGAATGAGCCTGAATAAGGAATTGCTGGTGAAACATCTCGCTGGTTCAATATCGCAATTGTGTCGGCATTCTCTGCCTGCCTGTTTTATGCCTTGTCGCGCGAGTTACCTCGGTGCCACCCTGATCACGCGTTCGCGCCGCCGCGAAGCGGGAGAGCGTGCACGATGAGCGTCTTCCAGATTGCCGGTGCGCTGTTCGCCATCGTCGCGCTGTTCGGCGTCCTCAATTATCGATTCATCAGGTTGCCCGACACGCTCGGCATCACCGCGGTGGGGCTCGTCGTCTGCGTCGGCATTTCTGCGCTCGGGTTCTACTATCCGGCGATGGCGATCGCCGCGCGCAAGATCGTCGTGCAGATCGATTTTGCCGACATCGTGTTTCACGGCCTGCTAAGTCTGCTGCTGTTCGCCGGCGCGCTGCACGTCGATCTGTCGAAGATGCGCACGCAGCGGCGCGCGGTGCTGATGCTCGCGACGATCGGCGTATTGATTTCGATCGCGGTGGTCGGCTTCGGCTTTTACTACGCGGCGCAATGGCTCGGCCAGCCGGTGAGCCTGCTGTGGTGTCTCGTGTTCGGCGCGCTGATCTCGCCGACCGATCCGATCGCGGTACTCAGCGTGCTCAAGCGCGCGGCGGCGCCCGAAAGCCTCGAAACCAAGATTACCGGCGAATCGCTGTTCAACGACGGCACGGCCGTCGTCGCATTCGTCACGCTAGTCGGACTCGCGACCGGCGCGAACGAGTTTTCCGCGGGCGCGATCGCATTCGATCTGCTGCGCGAAGTCGCCGGAGCGCTCGTGCTCGGCGCGGCGCTCGGCTTCGGCGCGTCGCTGCTGCTGCGAGGTATCGACAGCTATCCAGTCGAAATCCTGATCACACTCGCGCTCGCGACCGGCGGCTATAGTCTCGCCGAAGCGCTGCACGTGTCAGCGCCTCTCGCGGTCGTGATCATGGGGCTCGTGATCGGCAATCACGGCGCGTCGACGTCGATGTCGGAGAAGACGCGCGAGCATCTGTTCAACTTCTGGGACCTGCTCGACGAGTTGCTCAATCTCGTGCTGTTCGGGCTGATCGGACTCGAAATCATTGCGCTGTCGCTGCGCGTCGAGATCGTTTGGCTCGGGCTCGCGGCGATTCCGGTCGTGCTGTTCGCGCGCGGCGTCAGCGTCGCGATTCCGCTGCTCGCGCTGCAGAACTTCCGGCGGCTCAGTCCGCATTCGGCTGTCGTGCTGACGTGGGGCGGACTGCGCGGCGGCATCTCGATTGCGCTCGCGCTGTCGCTGCCGGAGTTTCACGGACGCGAAATGTTCATCGGCGTCACGTATCTCGTCGTGGTATTCAGCCTGCTGATTCAGGCGACGACATTGGGCCCGCTGATCCGTCGGCTCAATATCCCGGCCGCTCACGCAACCCGGCCAGCCCCGCCGGACTCATCGCCTGCACAAAACGCGCGCTAATCGTAAAGTGGATACCTACGCCGATCTGCACCGCGAGGTTGGTGAGAAAATCCAGACACAGTCCGAGACCGGCGCGAGCGGCTCTCGCGTCGATTTCGAGATTGGATTGGAGCGCCCGATTTAAGCGTTTTCTGAGCAGTGCCGCCGCGATTCTGACCCGGGGCGGCCCACCAGCAGGCGAGACCGATGGCGAGTCGAACCGCCGCCGTCTCCCTCCGGCCACGGTTCACGCCGCGGTCCTGGCTCGGACTTCAACGAGTCCGCCGCCAGTTTCTGGCTTACTTTCCGCCAGTTTCCGGACCGTCGCGCCTGCCGCGGCCCGGGCATTTGGCCGTCAATGCCGGTTCTCCCACATACCTGGCAGGCGCGGTTTGTCATTCTGTCGATTCAGGCGTCCGAAGGAGTTCGCCATGTCGGTCTATGTCGATGAAGGGTTCCGGCCCTGTGTGACGGAATGCGCGACGGTCGCGTTCCGCGTGTGCTGCGACGATCGTGCGCAGATTTTTGAAGTTAGCGCCGACGCGCTGGTCGAGTTCTGTGGCGCCGTGAGCCGTCGCAAGCAGGACCTGTTGGTCGCGTTCGAGGATGCGCAGGACGAGATCCTCTCCGTAGCCGCGCAGCGATGGCAGTTCACGCCGAGCGAGCCGGTGCGGCTCGGTCTCGATGAATTCAAATTGGTCAGACATTAGGCGCGAGAAACGCCTTCATGAGCTGGATCGCCGCCCTGCCGATGTACAACGTGACACCCGCGCTCGACCTCGAATGGCGCGAGTGGCTCGACGACGTGCTGCGCCGGGTCAAGCCCGCGTGCCGCATCGTCGAACCGGACGAGGAACTGCACGGCTTCTGGCGGCGCCCGAATCTGCTGATTTCCCAGACCTGCGGTTATCCGCTGATGCAGGGGCTGCACGCGCAGGTGCAATTGGTCGCGACACCCTGTTTCGATGCGCCCGGCTGCGACGGAGCGCATTACTCGAGCGTACTGGTCACGCGCGCCGACGCGCGCTTCGACTCACTCGCCTCGTGCCGCGGCGCACGCGCCGCCTACAACCAGGACGATTCGAACAGCGGCATGAACGCATTTCGTCACGCGGTCGCACCGCTCGCGCGCGCCGGCATGTTCTTCGGCGCGGTGCTGCGCACGGGCTCGCATGTCGGCTCGCTGCGCGCGGTCGCGGACAATCGCGCGGACGTCACCGCGATCGACTGCGTGACCTTCGCCTTCGTTTGCGACGTGCTGCCGGAACTCGCGGGGCGCGTGCGCGCGATCGGCATGACCGCCGCCTCGCCGGGCTTGCCGCTGATCGCCGCGGCCAATGTGCCGCCGGCCACGATCGCCGCGTTGCGCGACGCGTTGAACGAGGCGCTGAGCGTCCGCCCCGAGCGCGCAAAACGCCTGCGTTTAAGGGGCTTTTCGACGTTGCCGCTGACCGACTACGCACGCATCGGCGAGCTGGAAAGCGAAGCGCGCGCCGCGGGCTACGCGCGGCTCGCTTGATTCACCTACTCGCTCTTCTGCCACTCGACGTGCTTATTCACCCGCCTGCTGCACCTCCAGCACCAGCAGTTGCGCGCCGTCGGCGACCTGATCGCCGACCGCGTACAGCACCTCGGCGACCGTGCCCGCCGCCGGGGCGCCGATCGTATGCTCCATCTTCATCGCTTCCATCACGATCAGCGGCGCGCCCTTCTCGACCACCGCGCCTGGTTCGACCAGCACCGCAATCACTTTGCCCGGCATCGGCGCGGTCAGACGGCCTTCGCCGTGCTCGGCATCCGCGGCATGCGCGAGCAGGTTCTGCCATTCGAATGCGAGCGTCTCGCCATGGCAGAACACGTGGAACCTGTCGCCGTCGACGAATACACGCCCCGTCACGCGCGCATCGCCGATCGTCGCGCGCAATTCATGGTCGCCCGCGCCGACCGACCACGTGAAGTCCTCGCGCACGCCGTCGTGTTCGAGTGTTTGCACGAGCGCTTGCGTGTCCCCGTTGCGCGCGAAAACGACCGTGAACGCGTCGGGGCTGTCGTCGTTGGCGCCGTCGTCGATCACGCGCCAGCCGAGCGTTTGCGTGTAGCCGCTATTGAGCCGCCAGTGCGACAGCGCGTCCCACGGCGACGCGCCGTGCGCGGTGCCGCCCTCGCGCGTCAACAACGCGGCGCACGCGAGCGCGAGCGCTTCCTTGAACGGCTTCTGTGCCGGCGCGAACAGCACGTCGTGATGACGCTCGATCAAACCGGTGTCGAGCTCGCCGCTCGCGAACGGCTCGCTCACGACGATGCGCCGCAGAAACTCGACGTTCGTATGCGGCCCGACCACCTCGCAGGCATGCAGCGCACGCGCGAGGCGCGCCAATGCCTCCTCGCGCGTCGCGCCGTGCACGATCAGCTTGGCGATCATCGGATCGTAGAACGGCGTGATCGTGTCACCCTCGCGCACGCCGCTGTCGATACGCACCGGCGCCTTGCGGCCCGGCTCGCCGAGCCCGGCCGCGTCGATCGCGAACTCGACGCCTTCGGGCATGCGCAGATGCTTGAGCGTGCCGGTGGACGGCAGGAAGCCGCGCGCCGGATGCTCTGCGTAGATGCGCGCCTCGATCGCGTGGCCGTCGAGCTTCAACTGCTGCTGGGTGAGCGGCAAACTCTCGCCCGCGGCAACGCGCAACTGCCATTCGACGAGGTCCTGCCCCGTCACCATCTCGGTGACGGGATGCTCGACCTGCAGCCGCGTGTTCATCTCCATGAAATAGAACTCGCCGGTCGGCGTCATGATGAACTCGACCGTACCCGCGCCAACGTAGCTGACCGCGCGCGCGGCGGCCACGGCCGCTTCGCCCATCGCGCGCTTGACCTCGGCCGACAGCCCCGGCGCGGGCGCTTCCTCGAGCACTTTCTGATGACGCCGCTGCACCGAACAGTCACGGTCGAACAGATAAATGGCGCCGCCGTGCCGATCGGCGAACACCTGGACCTCGACGTGACGCGGCCGGGTCAGATACTTCTCGATCAGCACGCGATCGTTGCCGAAGCTGCTCGCCGCCTCGCGCTTGCACGACAGCAGCGCGGCCGCGAAGTCCGCGCTGCGCTCGACCACGCGCATGCCCTTGCCGCCGCCGCCCGCGCTCGCCTTCAGCAGCACCGGATAGCCGATCGTGTCCGCCTCGCGCTGCAACAGCTGCGGCTCCTGGTCGTCGCCGTGATAGCCGGGCACGAGCGGCACCGCGGCCGCGTGCATCAGCGCTTTCGCGGCGGCCTTCGAGCCCATCGCGGCAATCGCTCCGACCGGCGGTCCGATAAAGACGATGCCGGCCGTCTCGCACGCATGCGCGAAGTCTTCGTTTTCCGAAAGAAAGCCGTAGCCCGGATGCACGGCCTGCGCGCCGGTCGCGCGCGCGGCTTCGATGATCCGCTCGATGCGCAGATAGCTTTGCGCCGCCGTCGAACCGCCAATATGCACCGCTTCGTCGCAGGCGGCGACGTGTTTCGCGTTGGCGTCGGCGTCCGAATAGACGGCCACGCTCGCGATGCCGAGCCGCTTGCAGGTCGCCGCGACGCGGCACGCAATTTCACCCCGGTTGGCGATCAGGATCTTGTTGAACATGAGTGTCTCGATGAAATGGGCGGTACGGGGCGATGGTTGTTAGCGAAGCATGTCAGTTGCGCCAGCCCGGCGTGCGCTTTTCGAGGAACGACGCCACGCCTTCGCGGCCCTCTGCGCCGGCCCGCGTTTTCGCAATCCGCACGGCGGTGTCCTCGATCAGCGCGTCGCTCAACTCGCGGCCCGCGATGTCCTGCACGAGCCGCTTGCAGGCGCGCACCGCTTGCGGGCCGTTCGCGCACAGCGTCTGCGCGAGCTGCGCGACCATCGCATCGAGCTGCTCGGCGCTCACCGCTTCGCTGACCAAACCCAGCCGCAACGCGCTCGCGCAGTCGAACGCCTCGGCGGTGAGGAAGTAGCGCCGCGACGCCTGCTCGCCGAGCGCACGAATCACGTATGGCGCGATCGTCGCGGGAATCAGCCCGAGCCGCGCCTCGGACAGGCAGAAGTGTGCGCTTTCGACCGCGACGACGATGTCGCACGCGGCAATCAGGCCCATGCCGCCCGCGTATGCGTCGCCGCTCACGCGCGCGATCACCGGCTTGTTGCAGCGATATACCGCCGACAGCATGCCGGCGAGCCGCATCGCATCGGCGCGGTTCTCGTCGTCCGAGTAGTCGGCCATTTTCTTCATCCAGTTCAGGTCGGCGCCCGCGCAGAACGCCTTGCCGTTCGCGGCGAGCACGACCGCGCGCACGTCGTCGCGCGTGTCGAGCGCGGTGAATGCGGCGGTCAGCTCGGCGATCATCGTTTCGTTGAACGCGTTGCGCACGTCCGGACGATTGAGCGTGACCGTCGCGATCTGGCCGGCAAGCTCGACCTTCAGCGTTTCGTATTGCATGCGTAACACTCCTTTGCCTTACGCGGTCGCATCGCGGTGACGCGGGCCATCACATTCTGAACACGCCGAAACGCGTGTCTTCGATCGGCGCGTTCATCGCCGCCGACAAACCCAGCCCAAGCACGTCGCGAGTTTGCGCGGGGTCGATCACGCCGTCGTCCCACAACCGCGCGCTCGCGTAGTACGGATGGCCCTGACGCTCGTATTGCTCGCGGATCGGCTGCTTGAACGCCTCTTCTTCCTCCGCGCTCCAGTTGCCGCCCTTCGCTTCGATGCCGTCGCGCTTGACGGTGGCGAGCACCGACGCGGCCTGCTCGCCGCCCATCACCGAGATGCGCGCGTTCGGCCACATCCACAGGAAGCGCGGCGAATACGCGCGGCCGCACATGCCGTAGTTGCCCGCGCCGAACGAGCCGCCGATGATCACCGTGAACTTCGGCACCTTCGCGGTCGCGACCGCGGTGACCATCTTCGCGCCGTTCCTCGCAATGCCTTCGTTTTCGTACTTGCGGCCGACCATGAAGCCGGTGATGTTCTGCAGGAACACGAGCGGAATCTTGCGCTGGCAGCACAGCTCGATGAAGTGGGTGCCCTTCAGCGCCGACTCCGAAAACAGAATGCCGTTGTTCGCGACGATGCCGACCGGATGCCCCCAGATATGCGCGAAGCCGCAGACGAGCGTGGTGCCGTAGCGCGCCTTGAATTCGTCGAACGCGGAATCGTCGACGATACGCGCGATCACTTCGCGGATATCGAACGGCTTGCGCGTGTCGACCGGAATCACGCCGTAGATGCTCTGGGTGTCGTAGCGCGGCGGCTTCGGCTCCTGCAATACGAGCGGCGCCGGCTTCACGCGGTTCAGATGGCCGACGATGCTGCGCGCGATCCCGAGCGCATGCGCATCGTTCTGCGCAAGATGATCGACGACGCCCGACAGACGCGTATGCACGTCGCCGCCGCCGAGATCTTCGGCGCTGACCACTTCGCCGGTCGCGGCTTTGACGAGCGGTGGGCCGCCGAGAAAAATCGTCCCCTGGTTCTTGACGATGATCGACTCGTCGCTCATCGCCGGCACATACGCGCCGCCCGCGGTGCACGAGCCCATCACGACCGCGATCTGCGGAATACCCGCGGCCGACAGATTCGCCTGGTTGTAGAAGATGCGGCCGAAGTGATCGCGATCGGGAAATACGTCGTCCTGATTCGGCAGATTCGCGCCACCCGAGTCGACGAGGTACACGCACGGCAAGCGGTTTTCGCTGGCGATTTCCTGCGCGCGCACGTGCTTCTTCACGGTGACCGGATAGTAGGTGCCGCCCTTCACGGTCGCGTCGTTGCAGACGATCACGCACTCCTGTCCCGCGATGCGGCCGATGCCGGTGATCACGCCGGCGCCCGGCGCGTCGTCGTTGTACATGCCGTACGCGGCGAGTTGCGACAGCTCGAGAAACGGCGTGCCCGGATCGAGCAGTTGCGCGATCCGCTCGCGCGGCAGCAGCTTGCCGCGGCTCGTGTGCTTGTCGCGCGCGGCCTGGCCGCCGCCCTGCGCGAGTTGCTCGATCTTCGCACGCAGATCGGCGACGAGCGCTTCGAGCGCCGCCGCGTTCGCGCGAAAGTCGTTCGAGCGTGGGTTCAGTTTCGATTCGATGATCGGCATGACGTCGCTTCTCCAAAGTGCGGCGTATTGAGGGGGTTCACGCGCGCTTGTATCACAGCGTTTCGGCAAACAGCTCCCGGCCGATCAGCATGCGACGAATTTCGCTCGTGCCCGCGCCAATTTCATAGAGCTTCGCATCGCGCCACAGACGACCGACCGGATACTCGTTGATATAGCCATTGCCGCCGAGAATCTGGATCGCCTCGCCAGCCATCCAGGTCGCCTTTTCGGCCGTGTACAGAATCACGCCCGCGCAGTCCTTGCGGAGCTGGCGCACATGGTCGTTGCCGAGCGTGTCGAGTTGGCGGCCCACCGCATACAGATACGCGCGGCATGCCTGCAGCGTCGTGTACAGATCGGCGACTTTGCCCTGGATCAGTTGGAATTCGCCGATCGACTGGCCGAACTGCTTGCGGTCGTGGATATACGGCACGACCGCGTCCATCACCGCGACCATGATGCCGGTCGGGCCGCCCGCGAGCACCGCGCGTTCGTAGTCGAGACCGCTCATCAGCACTTTGACGCCGCCGTTCAATGCCCCAAGGATATTTTCCTCCGGCACTTCGACGTCCTGGAACACCAGCTCGCCGGTGTGCGAGCCGCGCATGCCGAGCTTGTCGAGCTTCTGCGCGACCGAGAAACCCTTCATGCCCTTCTCGACGATGAACGCGGTAATGCCGCGCGAATTCGCTTCGGGATCGGTCTTTGCATAGACGACCAGGGTGTCGCAGTCGGGGCCGTTGGTGATCCACATCTTGGTGCCGTTCAGCACGTAACGATCGCCCTTCTTCTGGGCGCGCAGCTTCATGCTGACCACGTCCGAGCCCGCGTTCGGCTCGCTCATCGCGAGCGCGCCGACGTGCTCGCCCGACACGAGCTTCGGCAGATACTTGCGCTTCTGCGCGTCGGTGCCGTTGCGATGAATCTGGTTCACACACAGGTTCGAATGCGCGCCGTACGACAGGCCAACCGATGCCGACGCACGCGAAATTTCCTCCATCGCGACCATGTGCGCGGTATAGCCCATGTTCGCGCCGCCGTACTCTTCGGAAACCGTCATGCCGAGCACGCCGAGGTCGCCGAACTTGCGCCACAGGTCCATCGGGAACTGATCGGTACGATCGATTTCCCCGGCGCGCGGCGCGATTTCTTTGGCGGCGAACGACGCAATGCTGTCGCGCAGCATTTCGATCTCTTCGCCGAGCGGGAACTGCAAACCGGGCAGATTGGGCATTGCGGTGTCTCCTGAGTTCGTGGGCGGCCGTTGGTGGAGCGCGAAGCGGCACGCGAAAGCATGTCAACGCGCATTTCACGCCAGATTGACGTATGCGTCAATAGGTATTTCTGAGTGTTACTCAGAAATTTACAAACCCGCATTAGCTGGCCGATTCGGTGCTACGATCGCGTTCATCGGGCATAGACGCAGCGTTCAAACGCCAGCTCGAGCCCCAATCCGCACCAAAAATCTGAATTTTACTCATATGACGGTTGCCGAGAAGGCCGGATTACCTGTCTCGCGTCGCCAGCCGGCCGGACGCAAGTCGCAGCAGCGCGTGAAGGAGATTCTTCAGGCGGGGCGCGACGTGTTCTCCGAAAAGGGCTACGAACGCGCGACGACTGCGGAAATCGCGCAGCGCCTGGGCGTTTCCGAGGCGACGGTGTTCAGCTACTTTCGCGGCAAGCGCGAGTTGTGCGCTCGTGTCATCGGCGATTGGTACGACGAGATCATCGACGCGATCGAAGCGGGCCTGCCGCGCGACGGCAACGTGCGCCAGCAGTTCGCGTTCATCGTGCGCATGCATCTGCGGCTGATGCTCGTGAATGGCACCGATCTGTGCGCGCTGGTGCTGTCCGAAGGGCGCGCGCGGCATCACGAACTGAGCGAAGCGCTGACCGAACTGCAGCGCCGCTACACCGCGCCGTTGATGCGCGTGCTCGCGCAAGGCCAGCAAAGTGGCGAGATTCGCTCCGACATGCCGCTGCGCCTGTTGCGCTCGATGGTGTTCGGCCCGATGGAGCATGTGCTGTGGGACGCGACGCTGACGAACCGGCAGATCGATATCGACGCCACCGCCGATCAGTTGATCGACGTGCTGTGGGTCGCGCTGACGCCGCCCGACCTCGCGCTCGGCGCGTTGCAGCGCTTTCGCGTGGAAGTGGCTGCAGCGAGCCGTCGTTTCGACGAAGCCAGCGTCGCGGCCGGCGAAGACAAGGCCGAGGCCCCCGGCCCAGCAAGCGCCGCGCGCCGCGAGAAAAGCGGCTAATCTACGAGCTTTCCCGCCGCAGCCCGAAGGAGAGCCCAAGTGCCCGCAGCGACAAGCGCGAAGGAAAGCAACAAGCGAAGCGAGAAGTCTGGCGAAGAACGCGGCGACAAACCGAAAGCCGCAAAGAAAGCGCCAACGAAAAAATCAACCGAAACGTCGTCCGGATCCACGTCCGCCGCACGCATTCGCATCGGCATCGGCGGCTGGACCTATGCGCCGTGGCGCGGGCCGTTTTATCCGGAAGACCTGACGCAAAGCCGCGAACTCGAATATGCGAGCCGGCATCTGACGTCGATCGAAATCAACGGCACGTTTTACGGTTTGCAGAAACCGGCCAGCTATGAGAAGTGGTATCAGGAGACGCCCGACGATTTCGTGTTCTCGCTAAAGGCGCCGCGTTACGCGACCAACCGCAAGGTGCTGGCCGAAGCCGGCGACACGATCGAGCGATTCTTCGCAAGCGGCGTGCTGCTGCTCAAGCAGAAGCTCGGGCCCATCAACTGGCAGTTCGCGCCGACCAAAAAATTCGACGCCGACGATTTCGAGGCCTTTCTGAAGCTGCTGCCCGCGAGCATCGAAGGACAGAAGCTGCGGCACGCGGTCGAGGTTCGTCACGGTTCGTTCAGGACACCGGAACTCATCGCGCTGGCGCGCAAGTACAAGGTCGCGGTCGTGCTCGCGGCCGACAGCGAGTATCCGCAGATCGCCGACATCACCGCGCCGTTCGTCTACGCGCGCATCATGGGCACGAGCGAAAAGCAAGCCAAAGGCTATTCGACGAAAGCGCTCGACGCATGGGCCGAACGCGCGCGCCAGCTCGCCGCGGGCACCACGCCCGACGATCTCGAGACCTGCGCGGAGCCGCCCGCGAAAGCCGCCACGCGCGACGTCTATCTATATGTGATCAGCGGCTTCAAGGAGCGCAATCCGGCCGCCGCGATGGCGTTGCTCAAGAAGCTCTGAATCCGCCGCGCCGCCTGCCCGCCGGTCCACCTGCCATGAGGCCGGCGCGGGTGTCATAATCGCGCCAGCGCATCCGTGCGCGGTCGCGTCGGCTTCGCGTCAAGCCCGACGCAAGACCTTGCGTCAAACCTCGCCCGAGGCACGCAGTAACCCAACCCGCACGGTCCACGTCAAACCCACGCGGCGCCCGCACGCCCTCATCGCGGCGGCGCTCGCATAATCAGGCGGCAAGGCCGCCTCATCAACCGATTGCGGAGAACATCTTGAGCGCCCTCGACAATCCCCTGCACGATCAGGAAGTCGGCTCGGCCGACGCCACCCAGGACACCACGCGCATCGACGACGTGCGCATCGGCGCGGTCCGTCCGCTGATTTCCCCCGCGCTGCTGCAGGACGAACTGCCGGTGCCGCCCGCGGTGCAGTCGCTGGTCGAGAAGACTCGCGTCGAAATCGCCGACATTCTGCACAGCCGCGACGACCGGCTCGTGCTGATCGTCGGCCCCTGTTCGATTCACGACCACGACCAGGCGATCGAATACGCGCGCAAGCTGAAGGCCGCCGCCGATCACTACCGGGACGATCTGCTGATCGTGATGCGCGTGTACTTCGAGAAACCGCGCACGACGGTGGGCTGGAAAGGCTACATCAACGATCCGCGTCTGGACGGCAGCTTCCGCATCAACGAAGGCCTGCGTCTCGCCCGGCAATTGCTGCTCGACATCAACGGTCTGGGCCTGCCCACGGCGACCGAGTTTCTCGACCTGTTGAGCCCGCAATACATCGCCGATCTGATCGCGTGGGGTGCGATCGGCGCGCGCACGACCGAGAGCCAGAGTCATCGTCAGCTCGCGTCGGGACTGAGCTGCCCGATCGGCTTCAAGAACGGCACCGACGGCGGCGTGCAGATCGCCGCCGACGCGATCGTCGCGGCGCGTGCGAGCCACGCGTTCATGGGCATGACGAAAATGGGCATGGCCGCGATCTTCGAAACGCGCGGCAACGACGACGCGCACGTGATCCTGCGCGGCGGCAAGAAAGGGCCGAACTATGACAGCGGTTCGGTGCAGGCGACCTGTGAAGCGCTGAGTTCAGCGGGTCTGCGCGAGCAGGTGATGATCGACTGCTCGCATGCGAACTCGAACAAATCGCACTTGCGGCAGATCGAGGTCGCGGACGATATCGCGCGGCAACTGTCGGAGCGCGAGCGCCGCATCATCGGTGTGATGCTCGAAAGTCATCTGGAAGAAGGCCGTCAGGATCTGAAGGCCGGTGTGCCGTTGCGTTACGGCGTGTCGATCACGGATGCCTGCGTGAGCTGGGCGCAGACCGAACCGGTGCTCGCCACGCTCGCCGAGGCAACCCGCAAGCGTCGCGCGGGCTGACGGGGCAAAGAACGGACCGCCCGATCGCGATGGCCGCGGCGGGTCCGCTCCAGACTCGATCGAAGCGGGTCGAGCCCACGAACGCCTGGCTCAAGGAGCCAGACACACGCGCCGCACCGGCTGCCGGCGAATCGCCTGGCCGGGTTGGGCAGCGCGTGATCCTCACGTCCGACGCATCACTCACGCGCGCCTCACAGCGGGGCTGCGGAGCGCACCGCGAATGCTCCGGCGTGAAGCGCGTTGCTTACGACGCGTTGACGGCTTCCTTGAACGCCTTGCCTGCGGTGAACTTCACCGTCTTGGCCGCGGCGATCTGGATCTCTTCGCCCGTCGACGGATTGCGCCCCACGCGTGCCGCGCGCGCGCCGGTCGAGAACGAACCGAAACCGACCAGTTGCACCGTATCGCCGCTCACCACGGCCTTGGTCACTGCCTCGACGATCGCGTCGATGGTCTGGCCGGTTGCCGCTTTGCTTTCGCCCGTCGCTGCGGCGACTGCATCAATCAGTTCCTGTTTGTTCATAGCACTTCCCGTATGGTAATCATGGAACCGGCGCCCTCTGAGGCGCCGGGACCGACACACTAACGCATAGGCGCACCTTCGCGCAAACCCTTGGTGTAAGGCTTGTATCAAGGCGGAGGCGCCGTTTTGACGTTTTTGCACCCCAAACTGCCATAAGAATCGCGAGCTTATGCGCGCGCGCCGCCTCATGAGCATTCGCCGCGCATCACAATCCGTTGCAATTTCAGTACTTTAGGTCGCGTTACGCGATCCCGCGCCGGCTTCCCGATGACGATAGCCCTTTTCCCGATGCGCGGGCGCACCATTTGCGACACATGTCACAAGTTAACTATCGGCAAGACATAAAGAAGTGAGAATTCGCCACTTTGCAACATGCGCGCTGCTCGGCGCGTTGTCGTCGGCGGCGGCCGCGGCCGACGACAACGCGTGCGCGACCCTCGTCGGTGCGACGAACTCCAGCGCCGCGCAGAGCTTTTCGCTACGCGACGGCGAACCGGTCGACTTCGTCGGCGGCGGAAAAACCGTGCACGGCAAGCTGCTCGTGTTCAGCGACGGCGACGTGTTTCGCGCGTACTGGCAGCCGGATGACAGCCCGGAAAAATACGTGCTCGCGAATGCTGGCGCCGACGCGGTCCGGCTCGTCGCGGCCGCGCCGCGTGGCACGCCCGCGCCGGCCGGCCAGCCCGGCACCGCCATGCGGCCGCAGCGGGTGCTGTCGTGCCCCACGCTTTGAGCATGCGCGAAGGCCGCCTTTTGCTCGAGTCTCGCGATCGGCATCCGGCACAAACGTCTGGTTCCAGCGCCGCCAACACGCGCCGCCAGGTAGTACTTACCGCCCGACTATCCGTAAGCGCGCAGCAGGTTTCACGGACCCTTGACTGCGATGCTCCGTTACCCCTTTGAGCGCTCAAGTTAATCAGCCTCGCGCCGATATAAACAGCTGCGTTTAGCGCGCAAACGTTAAAGGGATGGCGATGGCTTGGCTTGCGAGATTGAAGAAGGTACTGTCGGTCGCCGAGGGTGACCGGGAGCTGATGCGTGCGCAGTTGCACGCGTTCCGCCGCCAGGTACCGCTTCTCTACTTCATCCTGCTCGTCAACACGGCGGCGGTGGCGGCGACACATCTGGACAGCGCGCCGGCCTGGCTGTCGATGTATGTGCCCGGCACGCTCGGCGCGCTGTGTGTGTTTCGCTGCGTGCGCTGGTGGCGCAAACGCAACCATAAGATGACGGACGCTCAGGCGGTCCGCGAATTGCGCAGCGTGACCTGGATCGTCGGCGTGTTCGGCGTCGCGTTCAGCGGCTGGTCGGTGCTGCTGTTTCCGTACGGCACCGCCTACCAGCAGGCGCAGGTCGCGTTCTATATGGCGACGACGCTGGTCGGCAGCATGTTCTGCCTGATCCATCTGCGCAAGCCCGCGCTTCTGCTGCTTTGCATCGTCATCCTGAGTTTCTCCGGCTTCCTCGTGTCGAGCGGCTCGCCGGTGTTCTTCGCGATGGCCGTCGACATGGCGCTGGTCGGCGTCGCGCTCGCGGCGGTCATCCAGCTTTACTGGCGCACGTTTGCAGACGCGGTGCACGCGCAACGCGAACTGCAGGCAAGCCAGCACAACACCCAACGGCTCAGCGACGACAACTATCGGCTCGCCAGCATCGACAGTCTGACCGGCCTGCCGAACCGGCGCAGTTTCTTCGCGGCGCTGAGCGCGATATCGGAGCAGGCGCTCGAAACCGGTGGCGGCTTCAACGTTGGCCTCATCGATCTGGACGGCTTCAAGCAGGTCAACGACATTTACGGTCACGCGAGCGGCGACCTCGTGCTGCAGGAAGTCGGCACGCGGCTCGTGTTGATCGGCGAAACGGGCCTGATGTTCGCGCGTCTGGGCGGCGATGAATTCGGCGTGCTCGTGCGCCACAAGGTGTCGAACGAAGCGCTGGTCGAGTTGGGGCAGCGTATCTGCGATGCGCTCAGCCAGCCTTATCAAGTCGCCGACAATGTCGCGGAGCTGTCGGGCACGATCGGCTGGGCCGCGTTTCCCGACGCGGGCTCGACGGTCGCGCAGGTGTTCGAACGCGCCGACGCCGCGCTCTATGTCGGCAAGGAAAACCGCCGCGGCATGCCGGTGATTTTCTCGACCGAACACGAAACGCAGATGCGGCGTCTAAGCCTCGTCACGCAGGAGCTGCGCCATGCGGACCTCGAAGCGGAACTGTTCCTCGAGTTCCAGCCGATCTACGATCTGCTCACGCGCCGGCCGATCGGCCTCGAAGCGCTCGGTCGATGGCACAACGCGCGGCTCGGCATGGTCAGGCCGGAGGAATTCATTCGGATTGCAGAGCGGACCGAGCTGATCCTCGGCATCACCGACGTGCTGCTGCGCCAGGCGCTCGCCGAGGTCGCGCACTGGCCCGCCGATCTGTATCTGTCGTTCAACCTGTCCGCGATCGATATCTCGACGTCGGCGCGCGCGCGCCGCCTGATCGACATCGTCGCGGCAAGCGGCGTGTCGCCGCATCGCGTGACGTTCGAAATGACCGAAACCGCGTTGACGCGCGATTTCGAGCAGGCGCACAGCGCGATGACGATGCTGAAGCAGGCCGGCTGCCGGCTGTCGCTCGACGATTTCGGCACCGGCTATTCGAGCCTCAGCTACGTGCATCGGCTGCCATTCGACGCGATCAAGATCGACCGCAGCTTCGTGAGCGACGTCGATACCAATAGCGCCTCGAAGAAGATCATCAAATCCGTGATCGACCTATGCCGCAACCTCGGGCTCGAATGCGTGGTCGAAGGACTCGAAACGCCGTTGCAGGCCCAGGTCGTGAAGGCGCTCGGCGCGCGCGCGGTGCAGGGTTATCTGTTCAGCCTGCCGATGCGGGCGAGCGCGGTCGGCACGTTTCTGTGGACCGCGCTCGCCCAGAGCCACGCGGCGCAGACGCATTCGTAGCGCTCGATCGCTCCAGGGCAGCGCCGCTCAATACGCCAGCTTCGGATACCAGTCGGTGCCACGGCCGCCCGGCGTCATGTCGAGGATCGTCCACAACGGCATCGGATCGGGCGCGCCGCGCGGATCCTGTCCGGGGTCCGACGTCGACGGCCCCATCTCCTCGGCCCAGAAGTGCCGCACGACGCCGCCCGTGCGCGTGAATACGTTCAGCGCGGGAAGGTCGTCGCCGGCGGGATCTTCGGCCGCGTAATCGCGATTGAACGTGTTGCCGCCCGACGAATACAGCCGCAGATGCCGCCAGCCGCGCTCCTGCTTGAACGCGACGAGCCTGTCGATCGACGAGCGGCCGATCACCGCGAACGCGACGCGCTGCAGGATATCGGGCATTTCGCCGTCCCACGCGCTCAGTAGCGACGTGCACATCGGGCACGGCCGCGCGCGTTGCGGTCCGAACATCCAGTTGTAGGTCACGAGCGTGTCGTGCGCGCCGAACATCTGCGATAGCGTGACCGGGCCCGCTTCGCCGTCGAAGCGGTAATCCTCCGGCACGACGCCGCCCGCCGGCAGCGCGCGACGCTGCGCGGCGACACGCTCGATCTGGCGGCGCAGCTCGATCTCCTCGGCGAGCAACGCGTTGCGCGCGCGTCGATATTCGGGGCTCTCGCCGGGAAAGCGCGAGGGCAAGTCGGCCAGTTCGCGGGCCGGTTTCAGCGTATGCATCGAAGTGTTTGCGTCGTTCATCAGTCATCTCCTTGTGAGAAATCGTCAGAAAACGGACGGAAGACGAGCGGGCATCGTCGCTTTGCCGCCCTTCCTGTAGGGACGACGAACGAGGCCGCGGAAAATCGACAGGCCTCCCCATGATTTTGCAGCGGGGGCTTTTTGCGGCGATTTTGCCGGCGGTTTGACCATCCGCTCGCCAGCCGCCGGCGCAAGGTATGCTTGCGCCAAACAGCAAGCTCGTTACACCCGCCAACACCACCCGGCACACGCGCCACGCACGACGCGGCGCCTTGGGGAACGCACATGCCGCTTCGTCTGCCACCCCTGCCTGCGCTTCGCTTTTTCGAAGCGGCCGGCCGGCATCAAAGTTTCAAGCTCGCCGCCGCCGAGCTGAACGTCACGCCGAGCGCGATCAGTCACGGCATCGTCGGACTCGAGGGAGCGCTCGGCGTCGAACTGTTCGTGCGCGAGCCGCGCGGCATCTCGCTAACGGCGATCGGCGCGGATTATCTGTCGTACGTCTCCGAGGCGTTTTCGCTGATCGCGATCGGCACGCAACGTCTGCCCAATCATCGCGCGGATCGGCCGGTCGCGCTCAGCTGCGCGCCGACCTTCGCGTCGCGCTGGCTGCTGCCGCGCCTCGCCGGTTTTCGCGCGCGCTGGCCGCATGTCGTCGTGAGCGTGGACACCTCGCGTCGCCAGGTCGGCTTTCCGGTCGACGGCTTCGACTTTGCGATCCGCATGAGTCGCGCGCCCGGCTCGTTTCTCGGCGCGTGGCTCGGTGGCCTCGTGTTCGATCTGACGAGCTCGTACTCACTGCTATGGGTAGCGACGGTCGCGGCGGGATTGATCGCGGCACTGCTGCATTTCCCGATCGACGACACCGTGGTGATGACGCCCGCGCGGCGTTCATCTCGCCCCGCGCAGGCGTGATGCGAATTGCCGATAGAGATGCTGAAGCGATTCCAGTCGAGGCTACTTTTTCGGTGCATCCGCCGCGGCTTTCGGCACACGCCCCATCAGATAGAACTCGTCGTTCGGACGCATCGAGATCACGTTGGCCATCCGGTTCGACAGCCCGAAAAACGCGGTGATTGCCGCGATGTCCCAGATGTCTTCATCGGTGAAGCCGTGGCCGCGCAGTGTCTGGAAGTCTTCTTCGTCGACCGTGCCCGACGCGCGGCACACCTTCAGCGCGAAATCGAGCATCGCCTTCTGGCGGTTCGTGATGTCGGCCTTGCGGTGATTGACCGCGACCTGATCGGCGAGCAGCGGCGCTTTTTCGTAGATGCGCAGAATCGCGCCGTGGGCGACCACGCAGTAAAGACAATCGTTGACCGCGCTCGTCGCGACCACGATCATCTCCCGCTCGCCTTTCGTTAAACCGCCCTCTTTCAGCATCAACGCATCGTGATAAGCGAAGAACGCGCGGAATTCGTCGGGCCGATGCGCGAGCGTCAGAAACACGTTCGGCACGAAACCCGCTTTCTCCTGCACTTCGAGAATGCGGGCACTGATGTCTTCGGGCCACTCGCTCGGCTCGGGCACCGGGTAGCGGCTGATGGGCTGAAGCGTGGCCATGCGCTGTCTCCGTGATCTCTGTCGGGGTATGCCGACCATTGTAGCAACGCGATTTCGCGCTCGCCCGCGCTTCACCAGGTCCGCTCGATCACGTCCGACATTGCCGCCCGTATCGTCTAGACTTTCAGTTCGGCATGCGTGAAGCCGCCCGGCACGGCGGTGACGAAAGGAGCGACCATGTCAAACGTTACGCACGACGCGCGGGCCCCGGTGGTCAAGGTGCGGCCCGAACGGGAAATGGCGACGATGCAGCGGCTGCCCTATTTCGTCGGCATTTCGGCGGGCACCGCGGGCAGCACCGGGCTGTCGATGTACATGGTCGTGGTCCCGCCTGGCGGCCATGCGGAGCCGCACTTTCACGCCGACTACGAGACGGCGATCTATATGCTCGAAGGCAAGATCGAGACGCGCTACGGCCCGGGTTTGCGCGAGTCGGTTATCACCGAGCCGGGCGACTTCCTGTTCATTCCGCCGGGCGTGCCGCATCAGGCGTTCAATCTCGACGCGAACGCCGCGGCGCGCGCGATCGTCGCGCGCAATCACGCGGACGAGCATGAGCGCGTGGTGCCCTATGATCCGTCCGAGGATGCGTGAGCCAACGGGCCTCTTCCCGGACCGCCTCGCCTGAAGCGAGGCAAATCATGCTTCTCAAACCGGTTTGATCCACTTGCCGCGCGGCGCATGCAGGCCGCGCCGCGTCGTGCGCCGCGCCCATTCGTCGGTCGCGCGCGATTTCGTCGACGTTCTTTCACGACGCCGACTCGCCACCTGTGCTAAAGCCGACCAGAACCGCCGCGAAGATCACCGCACGTCTCGCGGAGTGAATGAACAGTAGACGAAACACGCGGCATCACGCTCGATGCCGCTTTGCCAAAATCTAAAAATAAATTGACGGCATTTTTAGCTCGTATATCCTAGCTAGTGGAAGATCTTGTGGGCGGCGCGGCGAATTGAGCTACTACCGTCCAGTACCGTTTCTTCTCGATCAACCCGTGTCCTGTTTCTTCAATATCCGCTGTGGATTCGAAACGGGCCGTTCAATACCCTCAACTACGCCAGTCGAGTGTCATCGTGAGAGTCCGAGGCCCTTTGGTGAATTGGAATCGCAGTCAGGCGCGTTGTACTTGCGCTGACGGCGCCAGCGCCGACGGCAGCAACGGCAGCCTTGCGTTTCGCCGCTTTCTGTCCGTCATCACAGTCCTGTCGCGTCGTTCCGTTCGACGCCGCAACGTCCTCTCCGCGCGCGCGTTCATCGCGGTGCGCACAGACGAAGTCGCTTCGCTGCTGCCGTAGCGCCTCTCCTCTTTCATCTCTTTTCGCTGCTCGATTCGTCCGTTTGCTCGCGTTTTCGCGAGCTGGCTGCTTGCGTCCGCGCGGCACTGACTGATCACCGCGCATCGCGACGGATTCAATCGAACCGCTTCTAATCGGTAAGCGCTGCGCGTTATTGCGCGGATTCGCTTTGGCGTCGACTCGCCTTCGCGTTTTCCCACCTCGCCGCGCGATATTTCGCGCCTTCGGCGACGCGTGTCGCCCGCGCATGAATACACGAAACCCTGCACACATGACCCAGGTCGCGGACCAAAACAGAGAGAACAATCATGCATGACATCGACGAATTTCTGAAAAAGCATCACGTCACCGAAATCGAAGCAATTATTCCGGACATGGCCGGCATCGCGCGCGGCAAGATCATTCCGCGCAGCAAGTTCGAATCGGGCGAATCGATGCGTCTGCCGCAGGCGGTGATGATCCAGACCGTCACCGGCGACTATCCGCAAAGCGATTCGCTGACCGGCGTCACCGATCCCGACATGGTGTGCGTACCCGACGCGAGCACGATCCGGATGATTCCGTGGGCAGTCGACCCGACCGCGCAGGTGATTCACGATTGCGTGCATTTCGACGGCACCCCGGTCGAAATCTCGCCGCGCTGCGTGCTGCGGCGCGTGCTCGATTTATATAAGGCGCGCGGCTGGAAACCGGTGATCGCGCCGGAGCTCGAGTTCTATCTGGTCGACATGAACCGCGATCCCGATCTGCCGTTGCAACCGCCGGTCGGACGTACGGGTCGCGCGGAAACCGGACGCCAGGCGTATTCGATCGAAGCGGTCAACGAATTCGACCCGTTGTTCGAAGACATCTACGAGTACTGCGACGTGCAGGAACTCGAAGTCGATACGCTGATACACGAAGTCGGCGCCGCGCAGATGGAAATCAACTTCATGCACGGCGATCCGCTCAAGCTCGCGGACAGTGTGTTTCTCTTCAAGCGCACCGTGCGCGAAGCGGCGTTGCGTCACAAGATGTACGCGACTTTCATGGCGAAGCCGATGGAAGGTGAGCCGGGCTCGGCGATGCACATGCATCAAAGCCTCGTCGATATGGAAACCGGCCGCAACCTCTTCACCGCCGCCAACGGCGAGCCGACCTCGCTGTTCACCGGCTATATCGCCGGCTTGCAGAAATACACGCCGGCGCTGATGCCGATCTTCGCGCCGTACATCAATTCGTACCGGCGTCTGTCGCGTTTCATGGCCGCGCCGATCAATGTCGCGTGGGGTTATGACAATCGCACGGTCGGCTTCCGGGTTCCGCATTCCGCGCCGGTCGCGCGCCGCATCGAGAACCGGATTCCGGGTGTCGATTGCAATCCGTATCTGGCGATTGCCGCGACCTTGGCGGCGGGCTATCTCGGCATCACGCAGCGGCTCGCCGCAACCGAACCGCTGGCGAGCGACGGCTATGCTCTGCCCTATCAATTACCGCGCAATCTCGAAGAAGGCTTGACGTCGATGAGCGCGTGCGAGCCGATTGCCGAAGTACTCGGCGAGCAGTTCGTCCGCGCGTATCTCGCGTTGAAAGAGACCGAATACGAAGCGTTTTTCCGCGTGATCAGTTCGTGGGAACGCCGGCACTTGCTGCTGCACGTTTGAGTGCTGCAGGCCAATCGGTCAATGAGAACCTTGAAAAGACGGAGGGCAGTATGAGCTATAAGACTGAAGACGTGATGTATGCGGAAAAGGAAACGTCGCAGCATGGCGGCACGAAAGACGCGCCGACCTCGCAAGCCACATCGCGCAGCACCGCCGAATACCGCGCGCTCGATGCCGCGCATCACATCCATCCGTTCTCGGATATGGGCTCGCTCAATCGCGCGGGTTCTCGCGTGATCGTCAAGGCGCAAGGCGTGTACCTGTGGGACTCGGAGGGCAACAAGATCATCGACGGCATGGCGGGACTGTGGTGCGTGAACGTCGGCTACGGCCGCCAGGAACTGGCCGACGCCGCATTCCGGCAGATGCGGGAACTGCCGTACTACAACACGTTCTTCAAGACGACGCATCCGCCCGTGATTGAACTGTCTGCCCTGCTCGCCGAACTGGCGCCCGCGCCATTCAATCACTTCTTCTACTGCAACAGCGGCTCGGAAGGCAACGACACCGTGCTGCGCATCGTCCATCAATACTGGGCGACGCAACGACAGCCCGCGAGGAAGTTCGTCATCGCGCGCAAAAACGCTTATCACGGGTCGACGATCGCGGGCGGCACGCTCAGCGGCATGGCCTATATGCATGAGCAGATGCCATCGAAAGTCGAGAACATCGTGCATATCGATCAGCCCTATTTCTTCGGCGAAGCGGCAAGCGATCAGACGGCGGAAGAATTCGCACTGGCTCGCGCGCGGCAGCTCGAAGCGAAGATTCTCGAACTCGGTGCGGACAATGTCGCCGCATTTATCGGTGAGCCTTTCCAGGGAGCGGGCGGCGTGATTTTTCCGGCTGACACGTATTGGCCGGAAATCGAGCGCATTTGCCGCAAGTACGACGTGCTGCTCGTCGCGGACGAAGTGATCGGCGGCTTCGGCCGAACCGGCGAATGGTTCGCGCATCAGCACTTCGGCTTCGAGCCGGACCTGATCACGCTCGCGAAGGGACTGACGAGCGGTTACGTGCCGATGGGGGCTGTCGGTCTACATGATCGCGTCGCCCGCGCACTGATCGACAACGGTGACTTCAATCATGGCCTCACCTACTCCGGGCATCCGGTCGCGGCGGCCGTCGCGCTTGCGAATCTGAAACTGCTGCGCAATGAGAGGATCGTGGAGCGCGTCAAAGCGGATACGGGTCCGTACTTTCAGAACAAACTGCGTGAGACGTTCGCCGGTCATCCTATCGTTGGCGAGATCAGCGGCGCGGGCCTCGTGGCGGGCGTGCAACTCGCCGAGAAGCCGCTCGAGCGCAAGCGCTTCGCGAATGGCGGCGATGTCGGTACGATGTGCCGCGACTTCTGCTTCAACGGCAATCTGATCATGCGCGCGAGCGGCGACCGGATGTTGCTGTCGCCGCCGCTCGTGATCAGCCGGCCGGAAATCGACGAAATCGTCTCGAAGGCAGAAGCGGCGATCGATGCGACCGCGCGGCAGGTGGGCATCCGATAGCACTGCGTGGTTGCGATTCAGTTTCCCTCAGCCCTCGAGTGCCCGCACAGCCTTCAAATCGCCGGTCAGCCGCAGGATCGCACCAATCATCTGCCCCCCGTGACCGCCGCCGGAACGCGCGGCGGTCCTACTTTACGTTGTACCGGTCGCGCGAGCGTTCCAGGTTATGGTCAGAAAGGCCACCAGCCCTTACCGCCGTTGCCTGCATCATGGTCCGGGTGCGACCCGTCATGATGCCCGTGCGTGTCGGAGTCCCGGTCGAAGTCGAAAAGATCGAACAGGTCGCCGATCGCGGGCGCATTGACCGGGCGACTTCGTTCTGTCGAGCACCCCTCGTTGATCTGTTCGACGGCCGCCTGGCCGTCAGCCGTCGTCCGACGCGAGGAAATGCCACGCCTTGTCCTTGCGCGTCTCCAACCCGTAGCGCCACGCGTGATGATCATTGCTCGCACACCGCAATAGCGTCGGGATAAAAACATTGCAAGGGTATGACAGCGGGCACGGTTGTTTATCGACGTGTAGCACCGTATGCTTGGATACGTCGCTTTCCGATCGTCAACTTCGACAAGGTCATTCAGTCATGAACGAATACTGCATGTTCAAGGGAAAACTGCTGCGCGCGGCGCCTTTCAAAGATTCGTATATAGGCAGTCCGCACTATGTGATCACGGTGACTGGCAACGACAACACGCCATTCAACATCGTCGTCAATTCGGCGTCGACGCAACCGGGCGCAAGCGGTAACGACGACGTGTACTTCTATGCCGATCTGAACTTCGCCGATCCACTCACCGCGAAACTGCAGCCCCTGAACCTCGGCCTCTACACGAGCGGCTTTCCACGGCTCGACTACTTCCAGGACAGCAGCCTGCTCGACATTCACCGCATGCGGCCGGTCCCCTACGAGGATCAAAACGGCAACCGCGCCGACGTCAACGACATCATCGACGAAATCCTCACCATCGACGAAAGCAAGCCGTCGCAAAGTCTGCCCTACGACAACGGCAGCGGCCAGTTGCACAACCGCGATTTCTGGACGCCGACCACCGCGGGCATCGTCGTCTACGGGTTCGGCTTTCTGTTTCTGCCGAAGAAGGACGGACTTCACGAGACTCACATGAATCAGGGCAATCCGCGCGGCCCGCATTACAACGAAAACGGCGCGTTCCAGGACGGCGCGGTGATCGTGCAGCGCGCCGATGGGTTTGCCGCGATGTTTACCGCGTTTCAGACACAGTATTTGCCGACCAATGCGGCCGGCGATCCGGCGGCGAATGCAGTCGCGTTGCCCGTTTATATTCAGCGAGGTTGATAGCCTCGCTCGTGCATGGGGCAAGTGGAAACCGCCGCGATGCGCGAGAAACAGGTCCTTGCAAAGGGGAAAATCAGATCGCGCGCAAAAGTCCCTCGCGATACGAACGCACCGCGAGAGACGTCGCGTCGATCAGCGCGCGCTCGCGGCGCCTCGACGCGGAATATGCCGCTGCACCACCGCCAGCGCGATCAGCACGATGACCATTGCGATACCGAGCATCAGCAGATAGCCCGATGCGCCACCGGCCGTGATCACCGCGGCACCGGCGAATGCGCTCAGAATCGCGCCGACGCGGCCGAACGCGAGTGCCGACGCGGTGCCCGTCGCCCGCACGCTGGTCGGATAGACGTATGCGCACAGCGCGTACATCGTCGATTGCACCGCATTGACGAACAGCCCGTGCAAGCCGAGACCGAGGATCATCAACGCCGTATGCTGCGTCGCGCTGACGCCGAGCAGCATCCATGCACTCGCGACGCCGCCCGCGCAGCACAGCAGCAGCGGCCAGCGCGAGCCGTAGCGCCCGATAGCCAGCGCGCACAGCACCGCGCCGATTACGCCGCCGAGGTTGTACGCGCTCAGGCCATAGCCCGCGAGCGACACGCTCAAGCCCTCACTCGTCAGCATCGACGGCAGCCAGCTGAACGCCGCATACACCGCGAGCAGGCACATGAAGAACGCACCCCAGATCGCGACCGTGTCGCGCGAACAGCCATCGCGAAACAGCGCGGCAAACCCGACGTGTTTCTCGGCGCTTTGTTCGCGCACATCGGTGAAGCTCGCATCGGCCGACACGTCGTGCGCCATGCGCCGCAACAGCTTCACGAGTTCGGGCCAGCGATGCGGACGGCGTGCCAGAAAACGCGGCGATTCCGGCAGCGCCGCGAGCAGGACGAGGGCGAGCACGAGCGGCAGCACACCACCCGCTACGAACAGACCGCGCCAGCCATAAACCGGCAGCACCTGGCCGGCGAACAATCCCGCGACCATACCGCCCAGCGGCACGCACAGAATGGTCGCCGTCACCGCGAAGGTACGAAAACGCGCGGGCGTGAACTCGGCGGTCAGCGTAGTCGATGTGGGCAGCGCGCCGCCGATGCCGAGCCCCGCGATAAAGCGCAGCGCCGCAATGGCCGCGACGTTCGGCGCGAGACTGATCGCGCAGGTCGCCAGGCCGAACACGAACACGCTGCCGATCACGGCCCAGCGGCGGCCGAAGCGATCGGCGAACAGCCCCGCGAACGCGCTGCCGATACCCATGCCGACCAGCCCCGACGCAACCACCGGCGCAAACGCGTTGCGCGTGATGCCCCACTCCTTGGTCAGCATCGGAATCGCGAAGCCGATCAGCTGGCTGTCGAAACCGTCGACGACGATCGACAGCGCCGCGAGCACCACCGCGATTTTCTGCAGCAACGTGTAGGGGCCGTCGTCGAGTGCATGACCGATGTCGACCGTGTTGCCGCCGCGCGCGATGCCGGCGAGCGCCGCGTCGTCGCGCGCGGTCGCGGTCGAGGCCGCGGCCGAAGCAGGAGGAACGAAACTCATGAGCCTGTCTCCGTTGTTTGCGCTGCACGCGCGTTGTTCGATTTTTTTTGCTGTCGGCAGTACGGTGCGACGCGATGGCCCGCCTCGGCGAGTTGGCCGCCGAACAGCGAGCCCATCGCGACGCTCTTCGTCAGAACGGATAGTGACGCGGCGTCGTTTGCAGCGTGACCCAGCGCAGATCGGTGAATTCCGCGATCCCCGCCTTGCCGCCGAAGCGGCCGAAGCCACTCGCCTTCACGCCGCCGAACGGCATTTGTGCTTCGTCGTGCACGGTCGGGCCGTTCACGTGACAAATGCCCGACTCGATGCATTTAGCGACGTTCAGCGCGCGCGCCGTGTCGCGGCTGAACACCGCCGCCGACAGGCCGTATTCGTTGTCGTTCGCACACGCGATTGCGGCTTCCTCGCCACGCACGCGCACGATCGGCTTGACCGGCCCGAACGATTCGTCGTGATAGATGCGCATGTCCGGCGTCACGCGATCGAGCAGCGTCGCGGGCATCAGCGTGGTTTCGCTCTTGCCGCCGCACACGAGCGTCGCGCCTTTGGCGAGCGCGTCGTCGATCAGCGCGTTGCAGCGCTCGACCGTGCTCATGTCGACTACCGAGCCGAGCACGACCGGCCCCTTGCGCGGATCGCCGAGTGGCAGCGCGCGCGAGCGCGCGGCGAGCCGCTCGACGAACGCATCGGCGATGCTGTCGTCGACGATGATCCGCTCGGTCGACATGCAGATCTGCCCGGAGTTCGCGAACGCGCCGAACACGGCCGCATCGACCGCGGCGCCGATGTCGGCGTCGTCGAGCACGACGAGCGGCGCCTTGCCGCCTAGTTCGAGCACGCAGGGCTTCAGATTGCGCGCGCACGTTTCGGCGATCAGGCGGCCCACGCGCGTCGAGCCCGTGAAGTTCACGCGACGCACGGCCGGGTGTCCGATCATCGCGTCGACGATGCGCGCGGCGTCGGCCGGCGCATTGGTCACGAAGTTCACGGTGCCGCGTGGCAGACCCGCCTCCTGCATCGCCTCGATGATGAGGCCGTGGGTGGCCGGACAGATCTCCGAGCCCTTCAGCACGACCGTGTTGCCGCACGCGAGCGGCAGCGCGATCGCGCGCACCGCGAGTATCACCGGCGCGTTCCACGGCGCGATGCCGAGCACGACGCCCGCGGGCTGGCGTACGCCCATCGCGAGACTGCCGGGGACGTCGGATGGGATCAGTTCGCCGGCGATCTGCGTGGTCAGCGCGGCGGCCTCGATCAGCCCGGCCGCCGCGAGATGCACGTTGAAGCCGGCCCAGATGCCCGACGCGCCGGTCTCGGCGGCCATCGCGGCCGCGAAGGCGTCGGCCTTCGCTTCGAGCGCGTGCGCGGCCTTCGTCAGCAGCGCGCGGCGCTCGCTCGGTCCGAGCGCGGACCACACCGGAAATGCGGCCGCGGCGGCATCGGCGGCAGCCACGGCATCTTCGACGGTCGCGGCCGGCGCGCGCGTCGCGACTTCGCCGTCGAGCGGACTGCGGCGCTCGAAGCTCGCGCCGTTGCGCGCCTGTGTCTGCTCGCCGCCGATCAGCATCGATACGTTTTTCATCGTAGGTCTCTCTCCTTTTCGTGAATGGGAAGCGCCGTTACGCGACGATCGCTTCGACGAGCGTGGGACCGCTTTTCACGTCACCTTCGGTCAGCGCGCGACGCAACACGTCGGCAAGTTCAGCCGCCTCGCTGACGCGCGCGCCAGGGCAGCCCATGCCCGCCGCGATCGTCACGAAGTCGAGGCCCGGCAGGTCCGTGCCCTGCACGGTCTCGCCAGGCGCGAAACCGAACACCGGCGCGAAATCCTGCAGCGCCGCGTAGCGCGTGTTGTTCAGGATCACGAATGTGATCGGCAGCTGCATCTGCACCGCGCTCCAGATCGCCTGAATCGAGTACATGCTTGAACCGTCGCCGATCAGCGCGATCACGCGCTCGCCCGGCCGCGCAAGCGCAACGCCGAGCGCCGCCGGCATGCCGTAGCCGAGGCCGCCGCTGTCCATCGTCAGGAACGTGCCGGCGCGCGCGATGGGCAGATAGGTCTGCATGATGGGCCGCGAGCTCGGCGCTTCCTCGACGACGATGCCATCGGGATCGCGCACTTCGGCGAGTGTCTGCAACGCGAACGCGACCGACATCCGCTCGCCCCGCGCGGGCGGCGGCGCTCGCGGCGCCACCGCGAGCGGCGCGGGCAACTCGCGCGCTTTGGGCGCGGCGCGCGCGAGCAGATCCTGCACGCCGAGCCGCACGTTGCCGACCGCGGCGATGCCCTGCGGCGTCCATGCGGCAATGCCCGGATCGTCGATCAACTGACACAGCCGCGAGCCCGGCGGCACATGCGGACCATTGCCTTCGACGTGATACGTGAACGCTGGCGCGCCGATCACGAAGATCGCGTCGTGCGCGCCGAGCAACTCGACGATGCGCTCACGCAGCGCCGGCAAAAAGCCCGCGAACAGGCGGTGCGTTTCGGGGAAGCTGCAACGTCCTGTCATCGGCGCGACGTAGACGCGCGCGGAATGCCGCTCCGCGAGGCGCACGACTTCAGCCGCCGCGTCCGCGCGATCGACCGCGCCACCGACCACGAACGCGGGCCGCTCGCACGCGTCGAGCACCGTGCCGATGCGTTCGAGCATCGCCGGATCGGGTCGCATGATGTGCGCGACCTCGCGGTCGGCCACGCGCTCGGCCGGCTGATCCCAGTCGTCGGCGGGAATCGACACGAACACCGGGCCGCGCGGCTCCTGCATCGCGATCGCGTACGCACGCGCGATCGCGAGCGGCACATCCTGCGCGCGAGCCGGCTCGATGCTCCACTTCACGTAGGGCTTCGGCAATTCGGTGGCCTGGGTCGCGGCGAGGAACGGTTCGAACGGCAGGATCGAGCGGGCCTGCTGACCCGCGGTGACGACGAGCGGCGTGCGGTTGCGAAACGCCGTGAAGATATTGCCCATCGCATTGCCGACACCCGCCGCCGAATGCAGATTCACGAGCGCCGCGTTGCCGGTGGTCTGCGCGTAGCCGTCTGCCATGCCGACCACGACCGCTTCCTGAAGACCGAGCACGTAGCGGAAATCCGCGGGGAAATCGCGGAACATCGGCAGCTCGGTCGAGCCCGGGTTCGCGAAGATCGACGTCATGCCGACGCGGCGCGCGAAGTCGATGACCGCGTCGCGTACGGTCCACCGCCTGCTCTGTTCTTTTGCGTGTGCCTGATTCCGCTGCGGCGCGCTGCTTGTCATGCGAAGTCTCCTGTCAGGTGAGCGCGGAAAATCGAATGGCCATTATCACGACCGCCGGGGTAGCCGAAAATTGCCCAATTCGCAAAAAGGCATTACCTTTCGGCATGACTTACAACCTGCAACAACTGCAGGCGTTCGCGGTGATCGTCGAGAGCGGCAGCCTCGGACGCGCCGCCGAAGCGCTGCACATCACACAGCCGGCCTTGAGCCGGACCATCCGCCGTCTCGAGGAACAGGTCGGCGCGCCGCTGTTCGAGCGGCATTCGCGCGGCATGCATCTGACCGCGGTCGGCGAGGCGCTGCTGCCGCACGCGATCCAGTTGCAACGCGAAGCCGAACAGGCGCGCGAGGAAATCGACGCGATGCGCGGCCTCGCGCGCGGCACGATCCGCGTCGGCGCGGTCGGCAGCATCGCGAGCCTCGTGCTGCCGCTCGCGGTGAGCGGCGTGTTGACGAAGTGGCCGAACCTGCGCGTGGAGATTATCGAGGGCGTGTGGGACCGGCTCGCCGATGCGCTCGTCAAACGTCAGATCGATCTCGCGCTCAGCATGGCCGTGCCCGATACCGACGAGATCACCGCGATCGCCGATTGCCGCTGGGAAGACGCGAGCTACGTGGTCGCCGCGCTCGATCATCCGCTGCGGCGCAAGCCTGACCTCACGCTCGCCGACACGCTGGGCGAACGCTGGGCGATTCCGCCGCGCGGCACCGGCCCGTTCGAGCACATGCAGAGTGTGTTTGCCGAGCGCGGGCTGGGACTGCCGAACGTCGTCGTCGAAACGCGCTCGGTCACGGCGCTGAAGAGCCTGGTCGCGCGTTCGGGCTTTCTGAGCTGGATGGCGTCGACGATGTACGTGACCGAAAGCAAGGCCGGCGTGTTCGATACGCTCGGCGTCCCAGGCGTGGTCGGGCGGCGCACGTTGACCGCGTTCCGGCGGCGCCAGGGGATTCTGCCGAGCCCGGCGGTCAAGCTGCTGGAGCAGTTGCGGCAGTTGACGGCGGAGGGTATGACCGCGGGTTGATCGTTTCCCGCACACGCTGCCACTTTCTCGGCGTTTACCCGATAAGTATATTTTATCGATTATTTATCAATAAAGTCTCGTGTTAGATTCCGTCGCCATGCGTCGGGGAAACGAAAAGGAGAGCCGGATGGGGGTTTTGATTGGCGTGCCGAGCGTGGTACTCGGCTTCGCATTGCGCTTCAACGCGCTGCTGGTGGTGACGATCGCGGGCGTCGCGACCGGGATGGCCGGCGGCTTGCAGACGGTGGAGATCGTCAGCGCGTTCGGCAAGGCATTCGCGGATCACCGCTACATGGGCCTGATCTGGCTCACGCTGCCGGTCATCGCGCTGCTCGAACGCAACGGTCTGAAGCAACAGGCGCGGCATCTGATCTCGCGCCTGCATGCAGCCACCACCGGCCGCGTGCTCTCATCACGCTGGTCGGTACGCTGACGCTCAAGTACGCGCCTTTCGTCGAAACGAAGAATCTGGTTTCTGTGGCACGCTGATGACGCCGATGGCGGCGAACTTCAACATCGTCCCCGCCGCGCTGCTCGAACTGAAGGACCAGAACGGCGTGATCAAGGCGCAATGGCCGACCGCTTTACTATTGCTGATCGTCAACACCATACTGTCGTACGTGTTCGTATTCCGCTTCTGAGGAACCGCCGATGACCACCCAGCTCACCCGCGAATTCGCGTCCAGATTCGCCAATGTCGCACTCGCCCACCTCACGCGCGAATACCCGAACAAGCTCACGCACTCGCTTGAAGGACCGCAGGACGTGCAGGGTCCGCGCGCCTTGCATCCGATCTTCTACGGCAGCTACGACTGGCATTCGTGCGTGCACGGTTACTGGCTGATCCTGCATCTGCTCGAACGCTTCCCAGATCTGCCCGAGGCCGCGCGCATCGTCGCCGTGGTCGACGAGCATTTCACCGCGGCGAACGTCGCCGGCGAACTCGCGTATCTGGAGCTGCCGCACAACCGCGGCTTCGAGCGGCCGTATGGCTGGGCGTGGCTGCTCGCGCTCGGTGCGCAGTTGCAGTCGATGAAAATCTCGGAAGCCGCGCGCTGTGCGAAGACGTTCGCGCCGCTCACCGAGGCGTTCGTCGAGCGCTTCGAGGAGTTCCTGCCGAAAGCAACCTATCCGCTGCGCGTCGGCACGCACTTCAACATGGCGTTCGCGCTCGCGCTGACGCTCGATTTCGCGCGGCAAACCTCGCGCGAATCGCTCGAGGCGCTGATCGTCAGCACCGCGGAGCGCTGGTATCTGGACGACGTCGCGTGTCAGGCGTGGGAGCCGGCCGGCGACGAATTCCTGTCGCCGTCGCTGATGGAAGCGGAGTTGATGCGGCGTGTGTTGCCGTCGGCGCAGTTCGCCGACTGGTTCGGACGCTTCCTGCCGGACCTCGGCGCGAAAAAACCGGCGACGCTGTTCGAGCCCGTCACCGTGACCGATCGCAGCGACGGCAAGATCGCGCATCTGGACGGCCTCAATCTGAGCCGCGCGTGGTGCCAGCGTGCGCTCGCGCGTGCGCTGCCCGCCGGCGACGTGCGTCGCACCGTGCTGTTCGATGCGGCCGAGCGTCATCTGCACAGCGCGCTGCCGCATGTGACCGGCGACTACATGGGCGAGCACTGGCTCGCCACGTTCGCGACGCTGGCGCTCGAAGCTTGAGCGAACCGGGAACGAACTGAACCGGCTTTGAAGGGATAACGCCGGGCTGGTTGGGGCGCTTCAGTACGAAGCGCCCTTTTCATGGCCCGTTCAACAGTCCCTGCCTGCGGCGGTAAAATCGCGCAAGGCGATTGCGCCGCTTTAAAGGTGGAAGTTTGACTGAGTTCGAGCAGGGTTTCATTTTGACCCGACATTGGCGGGACACGCCCGCCGGCACGGAAATCGAGTTCTGGCTGGCCACGCACAGCGGGCCGCGCCACATCCGTCTGCGCCCTCAGCCGTCCGTCGCCTTCATTCCGGCCGAACATCGCGAACGCGCCGAAACGATCCTGCGACGCGACGCGCCGCTCGATCTGCGTTCGCTCGAATTGCGCGACTTCCGGCATCGGCCGGTCAGCGGGCTTTACTGTGCGCAATACCGGCAATTGAAGGGCTTCGAGAAGCGCCTCAGAGAAGGCGGTGTCGATGTCTACGAAGCCGATATCCAGCCGCCCGAGCGCTACATGATGGAGCGCTTCATCACCGCGCCGGTGTGGTTCAGCGGCGTGCCGCAGCAGAATGGTCCGGGGCTCGATGGCCCCTGGCTCGACAGCGAACTCAAACCGTCCAACGACTATCGTCCGCCGTTGAAGCTCGTGTCGCTCGACATCGAAACGAGCGCGCATGCCGAGCTATATTCGATCGCGCTCGAAGGCTGCGGCGAGCGGCAGGTGTATATGCTTGGGCCGCCGAATGGCAACATCGGCAACAACGGCAACATCGGCAATGTCACCGACGCCATCGACTTCAAGCTCGAATACTGCGAAACCCGCGCACACCTGCTCGAAAAGCTGATCGAGTGGATGGAGCGGCACGATCCCGATGCGATCATCGGCTGGAACCTCGTGCAGTTCGATCTGAAGGTACTGCAACACCATGCCGAGCAGTATCGCGTGCCGCTGCGCATCGGACGAGGCGGCGCGGTGATGGAGTGGCGCGAACACGGCGTCACGCACAATCACTTTTTCGCGGGCGTGGCGGGTCGTTGGGTCATCGACGGCATCGAGGCATTGCGTTCGGCGACGTGGAGTTTCCCGTCGTTCAGCCTCGAATACGTATCGCGCTCGGTGCTGGGCGAAGGCAAGGCGATCGACAATCCGTATCAGCGGATGGACGAAATCCAGCGCCGCTTCGACGAAGACAAGCCCGCGCTCGCGCGTTACAACCTGAAGGACTGCGAGCTCGTCACGCGTATCTTCGCGAAGACCGAGTTGCTGCCGTTCCTGCTCGAACGCGCGACCGTGACCGGCCTGCCCGCCGATCGCAGCGGCGGCTCGGTCGCGGCGTTCACGCATCTGTACATGCCGCGCATGCATCGGCAGGGCTATGTCGCGCCGAATCTCGGCGACGTGGCCGGCGCCGCGAGCCCCGGCGGCTTCGTGATGGATTCGCGGCCCGGGCTCTACGACTCGGTGCTCGTGCTCGACTACAAGAGCCTGTATCCGTCGATCATCCGCACGTTTCTGATCGACCCGCTCGGTCTGGTCGAAGGCATGCTGCATCCCGACGACGCGAGCTCGGTGCCGGGCTTTCTCGGCGCGCGCTTTTCACGCACGCGTCACTGCTTACCGTCGATCGTCGCGCAGGTGTGGCAGGCACGCGAAGCGGCCAAGCGCGAGCACAACAAGCCGCTGTCGCAGGCGCTGAAGATCATCATGAACGCGTTCTATGGCGTGCTAGGCTCGACCGGCTGCCGCTTCTTCGATCCGCGGCTTGCGTCGTCGATCACGATGCGCGGCCACGAGATCATGCACACGACACGCGAGCTGATCGAGGCGCAAGGCTACGAAGTGATTTACGGCGACACCGATTCGACCTTCGTCTGGCTCAGGCACGCGCATGACGAGGAAGACGCCGCGCGCATCGGCCGCGCGCTCGTCGAACATATCAACGCGGCGTGGCGGCAGAAGCTGCAGGCGCGCTTCGGTATCGACAGTGCGTTGGAACTGCAATTCGAGCGGCACTACCGGCGCTTTTTCATGCCGACGGTGCGCGGTGCCGAGGAAGGCAGCAAGAAACGCTACGCAGGACTTATGGTATTGCCGGACGGCCGCGAGGACGTGGTCTACAAAGGGCTCGAAACCGTGCGCACCGATTGGACGCCGCTTGCGCAGCAGTTTCAGCAGGAACTGTATCGGCGCATCTTCAAGCAGCAGCCGTATCAGGATTACGTGCGCGACTATGTGCGCGATACGCTCGCCGGCCGGCTCGACGATCAGCTCGTCTATCGCAAGCAGTTGCGCAGACCGATCGACGCTTACGAGCGCAACGTGCCACCGCATGTGCGCGCGGCACGCGTCGCCGATGAGTTCAATCGCCAGCAGGGACGTCCGCTGCAATATCAGAACGGCGGCTGGATCAGCTACGTGATGACGGTGGCCGGCCCCGAGCCGCTCGAAACGCTGCGCTCGGCGATCGACTACGAGCACTATCTGACGCGGCAATTGCAGCCGGTTGCCGACGCGATTCTGCCGTTGCTACGCGACGATTTCACGACGCTGATGTCGGGGCAGAAGCAGTTGTTTTGATCGGGGCGGCGAACGCGCGGCTGCGAGCATGGACGAATTGCCTACTTCACCATGGACGGGGCTCGGCCTCTTCATCGGAGTGCGTGTTATGCACAGCAAAGGTGCGGCAGGGCGAGTTGCCGCGGCTCGCGTATCGCATGCTCCGCGCTACCGGTAATCCGTGATTAAAGGCGGAAAAAACTAATCCCTGGTTTTGATTTGCAACCCTATCAACAGAATTAGAGCGCCATCATAATTTGAAGTATTGTAATTTCTTCGGTTGTCCGCGCAATTGGCCGGTTTGCATTGCTGCTTGACCTAACCCTTTATTGTCCTATAGTGCCATTTGATCCGCCTCAGAAATATTGTGGGGGCGTGTGTCTGATATCCCTGAATCTGTAGCCCCAACGATCTGCAACGACAGGAGAAGATGCATGAAAGCAATCCACGCCGTCAAACTGGTCGGTACCGCCCTTCTGATTTCGGGTTCGATTCACGCCTATGCGCAGGCGAGCAACGCTAACGCCCCTGCGTCTGCCCCGACCACGACGCCCGAAGCCCGATCGCATTACAAGTCAATGAAAGCAGCGAACCGGGCGCTACAGCGTCAGGTTCGAAATGCGCTGGTGAAAGACAGGAACATCTCCACGGCCAATATCACAGTTCGCGCCCGCGATGGTGCTGTCACGCTGCAGGGCAGCGTACCGCTTCAGGCAGAAAGCGACCGGGCAACCGAGGTGGCGAAAGGGGTGCCTGGCGTAACTTCGGTCAGGAACGCGCTGTCGATCCGTCCTGTGGGCACCTGAAGCAGTCCTGGACCCCGCTTTGCAGGAAGGCCGGCGCTCTGACCGTGCATTCCATTGAGGGCATCGCCAATGCGGCACATGGCGGCGGGCCGGCTCGACAGCCGGCCTTCGCTATGCGGATATCTTCTCGAGTTCGAGCCCTTTCGTCTTCGGCCCCATCAAGCCAATCGCCAGCATCACGATCAGCATCGCGCCCGCGATGAACACGAACACGCCGGTCGTGCCAAAGTAGCGCAACACGGCCGCGATCAGAAAGGCCGTGAAAATCGCGGAAAAGCGGCTCCACGAGTAGACGAAGCCGACCGCGCGCGCCCGGATGCTGGTCGGAAACAGTTCGGTCTGGTACGCGTGATAACTGTACGAAATGATGTTGCCGGCCAGCGTCAGGCACACTCCGAGGCTCACGAGGAGCACCGCCCCCGATACCTGACTGAACCACAACCCGCACACGATATTGACGCCGGCCATCACGACGATCACCGTCTTGCGCTCGAAGCGGTCGCCGATAAACAGCCCGATGATCGGACCGAGCGGCGCGGCCAATGCGATCACGCTCGAATACATCAGGCTCGTCGTGATCGTGATGCCCTGCTTGATCAGCAGCGTCGGCACCCAGTTCGCGAAGCCATAGAAGCCGACCGTCTGGAAGATGTTGAAGATCGTCATCATCAGCGTGCGGCTGCGGTACGGCGGTACCCACATGTCGCGGAAGCTGCCGCGCGGTGGGATCGGCACCGGCGGCGCCGGCGGCGGCAACTCGCGGCCATATTCGTGACGTACCTTCGCCTCGAGCGCGATCATCACGCGGTCGGCTTCGGCGAGACGTCCTTGCTGCGCGAGCCAACGCGGGCTTTCCGGCAACGCGCGGCGAATCCACCAGACGAATAGCGCGCCATGCGCGCCGATCAGCACGACCCAGCGCCAGCCGTCCAGACCGAACAGCGTGCGCGGCACCAGCATAAACGATAGAAACGCGACCACCGGCACGGCCGTGAAGCCGACCGCCTGCTCGCACGCGAACGCGCGGCCGCGGATCTGCTTCGGCACCAGCTCGGAGATACTTGCTCCTGAAAAATAAAAATTATTCAACAAATTCAATTGTTTGCAATGCTTTTCGATACCCAAAAACACCGGCCAAAGCAGGTCAACTGCGGCCATAAAAATCAAATACTTACCAGAGTGTTCCGAACGCTGTTTCGGCTTGCTTGCGCTTTGAGAGCTGGATGCCTATACTCCGCTCGTTGCCGATACAAAGGCACACGGGCTTGGACTCCCGGAATTCAAAGGCGCACACAGGCCGCGCCGTCGTTATGACTCGCGGCTTTTTGTTTGTGCACGTCTGGCAGCAGCTCCTATGGCGGCTCCGGGCGGGGGCACCTTCGGGTGCGCCGGTTTCCTTTGGCCGGTAGTCCAACCCCGTTCGGTAGCCGTCACCCCGCTTGGACTCGGGGCGGCGGTTTAAAAACCGCACCAAAGGAACTTCACCATGACTCTCACTCTCGGTACGTCGGCAATCCGCGAACTCGGCGGCCTGTTTTCCCTCAACGATTTGCATCAAGCTAGCGGCAACGCGCCCGAGCATCGCCCCGGACATTTCCTGCGCAATGACCAAGCGCGGGCACTAATTACCGAAATTGAAAATGCACAGATTTGTGCATTTAAGATCGAGCGGGGTCGCAACGGCGGCACCTACGCCTGCCGCGAGCTGGTGATCGCCTACGCTGCATGGATCAGCGCGGCGTTCCACCTGAAAGTCATCCGGGTATTTCTAGATCAGACTTCGCCGGCCGCCGACCCCACGAAGCTCGCCATGCACGCTCTGCGCAACGGACGCTGGTTGCTGAAGATCCGTGACGACATGACTGCATCGCTCGAGCGCGTTCCGGACGATGCCATCGTGGCTACCGCCGGGCACATCCGTCAGTTGCTCGACAAGGATGGCTACCTGATCGTGAAGCGGGCCGATATCGTGAACCTCGGCGAGGCGCGATAAAAAACGCCCACCGATGTTCTGGCGGGCCGCAGTTGCCACGTGCACTGATTGATCGTTGTTCGTCAAATCTTCCCAGAGTGGCCCATCACCATGGCGTGCGATTCGGGCTCCGCCGCCGTGGTTAGACGGCCACGGCTGCTACCACAAATCAGGCGCGCTGCGCCGCCTCCCGTAAACTGATTTGCCAAATTAGTTTAGACTCACAGTCCGGTGTTGATACAATCTCATCAGGCACCACGCTTGATCGCTGACAACAACGTCCATACAACAACTGGAGAAGGCAATGAAGCATTTGCTGAATATCCTTGCTGGGGTGGGCTCCGCAATGAATGCGTTTGGTACCTTGCCGCAATACGATGTCCCGAAGCGCGGTGATCGTGCCCGTGACCTAGCATTGATCAGAAAAGATTTCGGCGTCGTGACGGGACGCATAGAAACGCACGCCAGCAAGGCGCTTGCAGGAAAATATGGGACAACACACGACGGCGCAGGTAAAAAGTAAAGACGCAAGTCTTACCGTATCCCAGCATGAGACGGATGCCCCGATCCTGCCGATGGCGCAGATTGAGAAGCTGATCGAGATTCTGCCCAATAGAGTCGACTGGGTTTTTGCGGAGGCGACCCAGGAGGGTGATTTCAGGCGATCTGAGACTCGGCGCGTGAATACACTAGTGTTTGTGGAGAGGCTCACCAGTATGCTATCCGGGCTGATTATAGGCGCGCTCGCCTTGGTCACATCGGGATATCTGGCGGTCCAGGGGCACGATGCAGTCGCCGGCATCATTGGCGGAACAACAGTTGTCGGCTTGGTCTCCGCGTTTGTCATCGGTCAGAAAAAACAAGCCATGCAACAAAATAGCCGATCACTGCCAAAGAAGTAGTTGAAACCGACCCTCGAAGCCAAACAGAAAGCCCCACATCCGCGGGGCTTTTTCTTTTCAACCTTTTTCTGTTTCGCCCATCAAGCCCGCACAGGATGAGTCGTCGGCATGTGGTGAGTCTCGGCCTCGGCTCCGTGATAGATCACCATGTGATGGTGCATCGCATGACTCATCGCCACCAGCAATCGCATCGTCGCCGCCTGCGCGTCGACCATTTCCTCGAGGAGCGTGTACATGCAGCACTCGAGCTGGTTTTCTGGCGTGCAGGTATCGCGCATGGACTCCAGGGCATGCGCGGCGGATTCCATGTCGTGACAGGCCGATTCCACATGCCCGGCATGGTGCATCATTGCGTCAAGTTTGGCTTTCATTTCCGATGTCCTTGTATGGGTGATATGGCTCTTCGCTGCCGAAGTCCGGTTGCGCGGTCTCGGCGGCGGATTGTTTGATGTCTGATTCGGTGACTGGCTGTGGGGCCGATTGCTCCTGGATCACCTTCAGCAGCTTGGGCGCCGTGTACTTCACGCCATCGAAAAGAACCTGCGTGATCGGATGCATGACGAGATCCATGAAGCTCATGACAGACCTCGCTCGGCAAGTCGCCGGATGACCGGATCACCGAAAATCCGGATGCCGTTAGCCGCGCCGTATCTGGCGAGCACGTCGGGGAGCGAATCGCAGATTTCCGCGACAAACTTCCCATCGGAGCCCATCTTCGCTTTAACTCTGTTCCAGCTCGACATCCATTGCTCGTGGCTGGGAAGATTCGGGTCTTTCAGGCGTGCGGCGCGTAGCAGCATGCCGAACATCGGGGAACTGAACTGGGCATCCATGAACGCCCTCAATTCAATCACCGCTGCATAGGCTTCTTCGCGCTTCCGCTTCTGGGGCAAATCCGACGTCGCCAGACCCCGCAATTTTACGATTGCGGGACATGAAAACGCCCCCCGTGCTGCGTCCAGCATAGAGGGCATCATGTCAGCAGCTCCGACCTTCGCCGACAAGCAGGCCGGTCGGTGCCGGCTGCAGCGAGATGTGCTCGACCTCGCATTCGCCGCGGCCGCGACGGCGGCCGTGATCGCGGTCGCACGGATTCTCGTAGACGATGGAGAAATCGCGGAACCCGTGCTCGTCGCCATGACGGATAACGGTGTTTGCAGCCTCCTTGGAGGTGCAGATCGCCACGTCGAAACCGTGTGTCATGGCTACGGCCAGCGCATCCAGCTTATCCAGGGTGGCGCGCGTGTTGAGGTACGTGTCTTCCTGGCGAACTGCGGCGGCGCCACGCGCAGTCGCTGCCGCGACCACTTCGGCGTTCGAGAGGCCAGTGCGATCGCGGATCGTGTCGTTGACGTGATCGTGGCGGCCGTTCAGGAAGAAGCCGATACCGAAGATGATGAAGACGAGGAACAGGAACGCGATGCCGCCGGCGACCCAGCCACCGACTCGCGTATCGTCATCGTAACCGCGGCGCCCGTAGTTGCCGCTATCGATGAAGGAATACTCTTTGTTTACGCTCGGGACAATCATTGCAGAACTCCGATAGGAATCTGACAACTTTGCCCTTCACGTTGCTTTAGGCTTGGGGATTGCGCAAGGTGCGCTATGAGTGGATTTTAGGACATTTCCTATTGCAACGGTGTTTCTCGTCTTGCACTTGTGGCATTTGATTTCGACGGTTCCATCCGCACGACAGAGGAAGCGACCACAGTGGCTACAGCGGATGACCTGCAATTCGTTTTCCGACATACGTCACCTGTTTGTGTGGGCGCTTCGTCCGCGTGCGGCGTGCTGCTATTGGGCAGCGGATTGCATGGCTGTCGCCTGACCCGAAGATGTGGTCACCGTGCCCGGCGACACGGCGAACTGCGTAACCTGCCGCGTCTGGCTCGCCGCCTCGCTCGTCGTGCCGAAAAGGAAGCTCGTTACCTTGTCGCTTTCCTTCAGGAAGTACATCACGAGGCCGCCGGCCGTGGCCGCGATCACCGGGTCGCGCAGCGTACCGTCTGCGAACCCGAGCAGCACGAGAAACACGACGCCGATCGTCGCAATCACAATTGCGCATCCGAGCGCCGGTCGCATCCAGTCGCCCGGTTGCTTTGCGGCAAGCTGACGCGCACTGTCGCGGTCGGCCGCGTCTGACTGGATCTGCGCCGTGCGCTGTGCATCGGCGGCTGTCTGCGCGACCAATTCGGCCTGCCTCTGCTGAAGCGCATACGAGGCGAGCAGCGTCTGATTCGCCAATTCGGCCTCGCGCAACTTTTCGAGCAGCGCTGGATCGGCGCCGATCGCGGCGGCGGCTGCGGCAGGATCGTCAGATGGAGTGCCGGTGACCGACGAAATGATGGCACCTACCGCGCCGCCGGCAATTGTGCCGATCGGTCCAAGCAATGAGCCGAGCAGTGGCGCCGCCTTCGCGATGGTTGGTGCGAGCTCAGACCAATTCATGCGATCGCTCCCAGTGCGCGGTTCAGTTGCCAACCGTATTCAAAAGTCTGCTGGCTGGGATTCTTTTCCGCGATCTCGACATAGCGCACCGAGTGCATCGATGCGACCATGCCGACCAGCACTCGATGCCCGTCGGCGCCGCGCTGTGCGTAGAATGCTTTCAGCGCAGCGAGGGTCATCGGCCCGATGCCGCCATCAACCATAATGTCCGGAAAGACCTTGCCCTGCTGATTCAGCACGTTCAGTGCGCGCTGCATGAACTGAACGCCGGTGGGCGGCCCCATGTTCACGCCAATATCGAGCAGCTTGGCGGCGAGCGTCGCATCGATCGCATCGATCTGATCGAATTTCGGCGTCAACCAGTACTTCGTGCGATAGATCGCGAGCGCGGTATCGCGCGACATCTGATTCATCAGGCCCACATATTCATGCGCCCGAGCCTCTGCCGCTGTGATGCCCCACATCGTCCCCTCGAGCTTGCCGAGATACCAGTTCCCCTTGTCGTTTGGATCGCACGAAAATCCGCCCTCGCGGCCGATCACACCATCGATGTATTTTTCGAAATTGTCCACTTTAACTCCCATGACAAAACCTATTTTCGCGATTTCACTAGTCGCGCCGCCTGCAAAAAGATCTCTACGTTTCCGCCAGTGCAGTACACCGCGTACATCACCAGCACATTGACCAGCAGCTCGGATGGTTCGACCGGCGTCCAGTACCATCCCGCCCATACGCGCACCGCTATCGTCGCGTAGGTTGCTGCGATCGCATACCTCAGTAGCCGCGGCAGCAGGATCGCTGCAGCCACCACTATCCATTCCTTCAGATATCGAAGTAATCTGTGCATCAAACCTGCCAGCTCGATGCTCCTTTTATATCTGGGTAGCTGGATCGCTGGCTCGGCATACTCGGTCGCCATCGGATCCGGGAAAACCACGCGCCAGACAATCCATACTGAAACAAGCCCGGTGATGACAAGTAGTACGCAGTCGAGCAGCCCGTGCGCGTTGAGGTAGCCTTCCAGATCAATCGTCTTCATGATTTTTTCTCCCTGGTAGTTTGTCGAGAGCCCATGTCCGCACCTGATCAAGCGTCGGCTGTATGTTGCGCTCAGCCCAATCAAGCACCAGTACCGCAAGAGTGACCACTGACGCGGATGACATAAATCCCACCGCCCACGTCGAAGCGTTCGGGTACAGATTGAGAGCCCATGATGTGATGTGATAGCCGCCGATGAGCGAGATCGCAAAATAAATGCACTTACGCAACCTCGACGGCTCATGCGTGCGCATCAGATAGACAAGCGAGCCGCAGACGACACCCAGCGCCACGCCGCGATTTGGCAGCACACGCAGCGCAGTCATGGCCGCACCGCTCGCTATAATGGCAAGCGCGGTCAGTACTGAGGATGAAACGGGTTCTGCCATGTACACCTCAAAAAGTCATTTAAGTTAGGACTTAGGCAGCACATACTGCACACGGCATCGACACTGAATGACGTTTTCCGCACTTCCATCTGGGTCGCGCGGATAGCGCAGCCTCCCAAGCGAATTGCTGAAGTACTCACCAAATCTCACTTCATCACCATGCAGTTCTTCATGCACTGGACGCTCGCGGCCATCCTCGGTCGTGACCCATCGCTTGATGATGTTTGGGCTGATGTGGCCGTCGGCAATAGCCTTGCCAATAGCCTCATCCTGAGCCACCGACACCGCCGTCAGACTCTCGGTTCGGGCAATGACCTGGCTGCGATACTTGATCCATCGCGAGCGATACTGGCTCACGAGTTTGTCAATGCGCTCCTTTGAAAGCGGGGCATTCTCTGCTATCGCGCGCTCGATAGAGCTGTCTGACCGCTTGTCTCTAAGCGCTCTGAGAAGGGCATTGCGATCGAGATTTTCCAAGTTGGTCCGGTAGTTCGCGACAAACGATTCCTGCTGGGTCGTAAGCCCGATAGACTCCCGAAAATCGCGCGCGATTTCGAGCGGCGGCCGCCCGGCCGACATCGCCGTGTCGACGGCCTGTCTTACCGCCGATGCAGACTCAACCGATATCTGGTCTATCCGCTCCGCGATCACAGCATCCACGCTGGCGGAGCGCGGCATAGCTGTAATGTAGGCCGGCGTCGTGACTGCACTCGATGGAATGATGGCGATCGCGACGCGGCCCGACTCAATCATTGCTGCCTGCATCACCGGCATCAGTCGCTGACTGATCGTGATGTTGAACTGGTCCAGAAGTCGATAGATGCCGCTCACGCCTTCGGTCGCGAGGATACGCGCCAGATCGTTCTCGCTCACCATGCCGCGCAATGCATCCCAAGAATCCATCAGCGCCCGCTGAATCTGGAGGTCGTATTTCCGTGCAAGATCGGGATATGGGTCGCGACTCATTGCGGCGCATCCGTTGGCAGGGCTGGCAAATCGTCATCGCTCAAGCCGTCCTTGCGCTTCGGCAGACCCATTGAGGTTCGTATCTCGTTGTCCAGCTCAACATCAGGGCCACCGATCACCCCAGCATTAGCCAGCGATGCAACGTCCGCAGCAAGTGCGGCAATCGATTCCTTGGTAACATCCCCCGGCTCAAGCATGGGTTTCATCTGTGGCGGAAAATTATTCAACTCCCACAACCGGCTGACAATCTGTGTGTTGACGGTAGCCTTAATCATCGTGAGCCACCCCGATATCGCACGCATGAAAAGCTGGGACCGATCTTCCCCTAGCGATTTGTTGCCACCAGTTCCCTGGGAACCGAAAAACAGAAAATCGGCAAGCAGCGCACGCGCCATTCCTGAGTCATGCCGCTTGATAGCCCGGTCGACGTCGACGGCATTTGTCTGGCCCGGACTCGTGAGCTTAAGTTCGACCGCCCGATTGTTTGTGTTCGTTACTTCTCCATCCTTGCCGATATTCTTTACAAAATCCGCGTAGATAACAGCGCCCGACTGACTATTCATACGGATATTTTTGGCCAGGTCCTCGTAGGATTTGCACAGCGCGGCCGCATTACGCGCATCTTCCGTTGGCATACCCTTGTCGTCGACTTTGAGGCTGTCCGTTTTGAGGCTCGCCGGGACATAGATGACCGGGAAACCCGTACCGCGCTCAGCGAGGATGCTCTCGATTTCCACCAGCTTTCGCTTGTAGAAAAACGGCCTGTAACTCGTCCTCAGGCAGCTCATGCCCTCGGGATTCCCGCGGTTCGGTGCGACCACGAAATGCAGTGCGCGATCCAGCGGAATATAGAACGTGCCGGCGGACGGGACGAGTTGATGCAGGCCCAGCACGCGCCCTGAGTTGTTCGGCTCCATTTCCCATCGCATCAGGGAATCCTGTGCGATCAGCATGAACTGGTCGATGCCGATCGAGCCGTCGTTCAGCTTTTTCAGTACGGCATCAAAGTATGACCATCCCCATTCAACACAAGTCAGCACGTTCTGCACGAAGTCAGTCCAGCTTTTCTCGATATAGCCACTACCCATCTCGGTGAACAGCGCATTGTCGAGCCACGCCGAGTATTTCTTTTCTTTGTCGGACATTGCTGGTTCAACGCGCCAGTCGACTGTCCGAAACAATGTGCGAATTGCAAACAGCACACCCCCAATGGTCTCATCGTTGTAGATCATCGAGTTGATCGTACGTTTCTTGTTCTCCCCGACCCATGCAGGCAAAAAGTCATCCGAGGTGTAGCCTGAGTCACCCCCCCGGCCATACCCGAATACCCCTGATGGTTTGTAGAGATTTTCTTGCATTCGTTTGTGTCTTCGAAAAGTTAGGTAGCGTAGTCTGGCGTCGCGATGCCGACAGCCGGATACACCTTCGATTTTTCTGGCGGCATCGCAACGTTTCCTCGCAACCCGATACGAACTGCGTCCGCCAGGTTGTCGGCGAAGTCATCGTGCGCATGCGTGTCGTTGCTTGTGATGTCCATCAGCTCCGATACAAATTCGGTCAGCAAGGGATGATCCATTGGGAACAGCACACGATTCGCAGCCATGTGTGGAGTCGTATCGTTGTACCGCTCGATCTTGGAATCCCCTGATCCACGGCTCACTGGCAATACCGGAAACGGCAGAGAAGTTCTTACTGTCTGGATTAGGCCGGTTCCGCTCGATTTGTCCTCGACATACGCTGCCCGAACGTTCGGCATCCCCTCTACGCTGTTACACCGAAGCGCAAACTCGATGAACTTCTCTTCGAGTTCTGGTGCCTCAAATTTCCCCTTTATTGCGTCGATCAGATACAGACACCCCCGATAGACTCCCCAACAACACACAATGCTATAGTCGTTCCGCCGTCCCTTTTTTTGGGCGGTGTCGGCCGTCAAGAATATGTACTCGAACGGCGGCGGGTTGTATTGGTCGTAGTAGTGAAGGTATTCCTGCCTGAAGATAGTGCCGCCGAAAGCCCGCGGCCGTTGTCCAAACTGGGATTTGAATACGTAATCGTTTCGAGCCTCCAGTTCGAGCAATTTGGAGAGCGTGTCTTTCGCCGCCCAATAGCTGAATCGGCCCTTATCATCTCGCTCCTGCCTTTTGGGATTGACCAGGTCTCGATATTTCTTGGGCAACGAGTGCACGTACTCGTCATCAATCAGCGCAGGCACGATGATTTGCCGGATGTCACCAGCCGTGCCGCGAGACGTCCACACCTTCAGCCACGGCAAGTCTGTCTTGAGCGTTTTTCCCGCCAGAAAATTCCCGGTGAAGTCGTCCACATGCAGCCGTTGCTGAATGACGACTACCGGCGTATCGGAGCGGGCAAGCCGCGTGTCAATCACATACTGTGCGCTGGCATTGGATTTCTCCCGCCTGATGTCGCTCAGCATGTCGCTCGGCTTGTTCGGGTCATCAAGGATTGCGCTTCCCTGATACCCGGAATCGAGCCTTCCCGCACGAAACCCGAGCGTCTGGCCACCCAATGCTGCAGCACGAAACTCGCCTTTTTTAATGCCGCGCTCATCGACCACGAACCATGATTTCTTGCTGTTGGTGTCGCTTGAGAACTTCATCGGCCACATGGCCTGAAATTCCTGCGATCCCACCAGGTCTCGCGTCCTCGTCGAATTGGCTTGCACGAGTTCATCGCCAGACGTCGCCTGCATGAATCTGGCTTTTCGGTTTCTCGCATATCCCCGGGCCGGGAAACAGATAGAGGCAAGGTGCGACTTCGATCCGCCCGGGGGGATGTTGATGAAAAGCCGTGTTACGTTTTCAGACTCCACGTTTTCCAGCTCATCGCATAACAGATGGTGATGCCAGTTGACAGCAAATTTTCCGCCGTCCATGAAGCGAAAGAAGCCGCGAGCGAACATCAGCAGGGACGCCTCTGATTCCACTCTCAGCACCCCTCTCTCAAGAGGCGTGAGCGATTCCCACGTCAGATCGCTCATCCATTCCCCCGTCAGAGTTCTGCTCTGAGGCGCTTGCAGGCCGTCCTGAGAGCCTTCGCGCTCACGTCTGCAACCTCAATCGGACCGCCATTCTTCCCTGTGCTTTCAACGCGATCAATGAATGCACCGAAAGTCTTGCCAAGGAGTTCGGCGGCCTTGTTTCTGTCGGCGTATTTTTCATTTACTCTGGGCACGACCAGCCATCCAACACCCGGCATATTCTCGATGCGTTCGATGTACTTGACGGCATCGTTGGGGATGTTGTTTGGGTCGTCGACGAAAAGACCAAACAGGAATTCGCCTTTACCACCTTCGTATCGGCGCCGCTCGCAGGATTTCTCAAGAATCGCCTCATAGCCAAGGGCTGCCCGGGTCCATTCATGCTGAAGGTCAGACAGAGTTGCGATAGCCCGCGCGGCCGCCTGATCAGTAATGGCGTCCAAATATGCCCTGACCTTTTCATTTTTTAGCATGCGTGCAGCAAGTGCAGCGGCGCTCCCGGGAGTCACCTTTGGGTGCACGAGCGCGTAGCACTGAGCCAGTGTCAGACCAGTTTTTTGGCGCTCTAGAAGATGATGCACAAAAGAAACCTGTCCTGCGGTCAGATTCTTTCGTGCGCCATCTACTGCGGACTGCTTTTCATCCACCTGTCACCCCAATTTGCCTGCCACGCAGTTTTCTGCGAATACTGCACCGTACATACTCACCGATAGATTCATCGGGCTGCTTTGCTGCATAGATCATGTCCTGAAGTGATCTCGACAGCATGATGTGAAGACGTACTCTGAGCGCACCCGTGACTGCGCATTCGACCTCCTCTCGCACAGGATCACTGACCATTTCATAGACCGCCGCCCTGACGAACTCACCGGCGGACTGATCATCGCGCTTGGACTCTGCAATGGCGGCGCGCAAGGACTCATCCAGGAGGACGACCGTTCCCGTCAACTTGCTTCGGCAGCCTGACGGAATCACTCGCCCGGCTTCAGGATACGAATGATTCAGATTTTGCATGTGCTATCCGGATAGTGGTTTTGTCCTGGTGGCCTTTCCCCGCATAAAGCGGAATAGCTCGGCACTCCCCGAAATGATAGCGTGCGCGGTTTTTTGCGCTTCGCCCGGGAATCGTACAATTCCCCAAAGCGATCAATGCCACCCAAAGGAGCCGTCGTGGCCAACGAAATTACCATTCTCGACCTGCAAAATGCCCGGTCTGACGCATATCACATAGCAGAGGTCGCCACTGGGATTTCGCAAACCACCGCTCGACCGATTGCCTATAGCACCGATCGACTCGGCAACGAAAAACCGACGATTCCGACGGTTCTCACGGGTATGGCGAGATTTAATTTCCGTGGCGACTGGGAAGCTGGAATGACCCTCTCGTTCAAGGATGTCGTAACACACGATGGAATCACATATCTATCCGTCAATCCGGAGCCCTATGTTTCCACTGACATCAATGCCGACCTGGCAAGTGGTTCGGTCGTTATTTATCAGGGACTTACTAGTTTTGATATCGGAATGCCGGGTGGCGCATCGCTGATCGGCTTCATTCAAGGTGGAGCCGGGGCTGTCGCGCGCACAGCTCAAGAAAAGATGCGCGAGCGTATCAGCGTCGATGACTATTTCCAGATCGGCGATGCAGACTTTACGAACGCATTCGAACGCGCGGGCACGTACCTCGCGCAGCGCGGCGGCGGCACCATCGTGTGCCCTCAACCTTCGTACATAGCCTCGCATATCGACATCCGGCGCTATCAGCTTATCGAATCATTCTCGGGTGCGACCGTCGAGCTGAAGCAGGCTGCGGGCTCGAATCGCGATTTCATCACCTCCGAGAACTTTGCGGTGCTCACCGGCTCCGGTCTCGATGTCGCGGGCGATTCTCGCGTGCCGAGCTGGTTTGGCTTGCGGCGCGTACTAGTCAATTGCTCTGGCAATGTCGCAGGGCGCGGGGTTGCCTTCTATGGCTCGAATGTGATCGTCGACGATGTCGTCGTGCTCCGCGCTGCCGGTGACGGTCTGCACACAGAGTACGCGACGAATGTCACGGGCACGGCGGGCGTCTCGACGCAGGAAGAGGGCTACGTCCGCAACGTGATCTGTCGTGACAACGGCGGTGTGGGCTGGCGCAATCGCGGACCACACAATCTGTTTGTCGATAACGCGATCTGCTGCTTCAACAACGATTGGGGTTACGTCAGCGAAATCCTCGCCGGCAAGTACAACGGTGCGCCAACGTATGTCACATCGTTGCATTGCTATTCGAACGATATGAACTGGGAGACTGCAAGCAATCGTGCCCGCCGCAACATGTACATCGGCACGAACATGTCATGCGGCCTGCTCGCTGTCGACGGCTCGCAGTGTGAGATACGTGGAAGCAACTCCATGATCAGCATCGTGAAGCAATATCTCGGAGGTCAGGGTGGTGACTCACTGATCCTGTCTGGCAGCCAGATATCGATTGGTTCGCACTACGGGATCATGCGCAATGACGATGTGTCGAGTGGCTTTACGGTGCTGCGAATCACGGGAAATTTCAATCAGATCGGCACATCCAACATTAGCGGCACGCTTAACCGGTTCGATGGCGTGGATATTACCGGCGTGTCCAACAGCATCGGGGACCTGGTCGCGCAGAACTGTCGCACGGCATTGACTGTCTCGGGCTCGCGAAATCGCATCGGGGGTTACCTTGGAAACAATCTGGTGGGGTTCAACTACAAAACCCCCACAGACGTGCACGGCGGTTACAACCAGATTGGTCTGCGCATTTACCAGACTACCGGTGCCTATGTGTCAGGCGATCAACCCACCAACGGGAAAGACAAGTTCGACATCATGGCGAATGGCCTGTCGGCGGTGCCGGCGAAAACCAGCAACGTATTCGAAATCGCCGCGTTACCGCTCGATTCGACAGCTATTCAGGAAGTGAGCGTTGAGCATGGGCTCATGTACACGCCGGTTCATCGTTACGTGCAACTGACGATGACAGGGCTGGTTGGCGGCTCGACGGTGCAAATGGCCTGGGGGCCACGTTGCACAGCGGTGGATGCGACGCATATAACGATTCAGTACAAGTGCTCGACGGCCGGGCCGGCAGGCTCACAGATGAGCGTGTCTGGCTCAGTCGTCCTTTCCTAGTGGGTGGTCGATGTCATATATACAACGCAACAGTCCGAGTCAGTACTCCGTGATTCTCGACGAAGATGGGACCGTCAGTTCGATCCGGCTCCATACGAGACAACAGGTATCCGATAATTCGACTGGTGAAGTGATCAACGACAAAATAGTGATCACAATCATCGCGGATTTCGTGTCCGGGGATGTGCCCGATTCCAGTCAGCTCGATCTGTTCTTGGCACGCATTTATAACCGTACTTCTGGAGGCTAATCGTGAGCGAACAAATCGATCAATTCAGCAACTTGAGGCCGATGCTGGACAGTCCGGCCCGGAACTTCTTCCTGATCGAGCCGAGTGATTCTGAGCAACTGCCCGAACGGCCGCGAGCAATACGCGTGGGCATCGCTGGCGATGTCGCAGTGATTGGAGATCATGGAGTTGAGGTACTCTTCGAAAATTGCTATGCAGGTGAAGTTTTGCCAATTCGCCCAATCCAGATAAAGGCGTCTGGCACGACGGCCAGCAACCTCGTGGCGCTCGTATGATTGGTCTAGGAGTCTCGCTGACAGGACGCTGCAGCGTGCCCCCACGGTCATCGGTGCCGCCCGCGCCGGCAGGCTACACCGCGCGCTACTGGCGATTGTTCTTTCCGTATCCGAACCCGGTGACGCCTGCCGACAATCTGGCGGTAGGCCGGGTGTGGATGTACCAGCGCGGCCAGCGGCTTTCATACGACGACGTCGTCGGCTTCGACCAGAGTTCGATGTACGCAGGTCGGGACGCGACCATTGCGTTCCAGACCACGAGTAACGTGCCGACGAGCCCGGCGGACTCATGGACCAGTGCGGTCGCAGGTCCATCCAACCAGTGGATCAGCGTCGATTTTGGCGTGCCCACGACGATCGATACGGTCGTCGTGCTGCCTGTCACTTACAATAACCGCACACCTGAAACTATTTGGGTGGAGGCATCAGACGGTGCACCGTGGGTTACGGTAGGTGAGCTGGGGGGGCCATGGGGAGATGCCTCACGGGCCATCCCGATTACCGCGCCATCGTAGCTATATCAATCTACATTTTCTTGATTTCAGCCTCCCCCAGAGGATCTTGCTATGTTGCCAGATCATCCTGATAGTATCGATCGTCGTAGTTGATGCATGTAATCGTGATGTGCTCTGCGCCATCCTGAATCTGCGGGGCCACGGTCTGCACCAGCATGGCCTCCGCTTTCAGGGCGGTATCGGAGCCAAAGTTGTACATCGTCTTGGCCTCGAGGTAACCAACGAACAGATCTTCGAGTGGAGCCCTGCCAAGCACCACGCTATTCGCGTCGGCGCCGGGCGTACACGGAATTCCCTCTATGCTGCCGTCGCGACGCGTCAGCACAATGCTGTGCGATTCCCCTGGCGTGAAGGTAACCGGCTGAGACAGAAAAACGGTAAGCCCCTGCTGGTCTATAACCTCTCCATCCTGAGTCGGTCCACGCGTTCCGTCCGCAACATCCACCCGCATGGATGGCAGGCATGATCGAGCGATTCCGAACGAATCAAACTGCACAGACACACGCCCGTACAGCAGCTTGTTGTATTCCCGACTCGCGCGTATCGCCGCTCCCCGCGGGGTAATACAGCCCGAAACCTCAATGCGCTTGGGATTCGCAGCAATATCATTTGCTGGCCGGCGAATGACCGTTGGAATGCCTGCTTCATCATCCCGGTACGTGAGCTCAACTCCATCATAGAGTTGGTCTGCAGTGAACGAGCGTGTACGCGTATCAGTACCGGGCCATTTGTTGCGGTGTACAAATTGCATTGCGCTAGTCGACTGCGGCCCTTCAAACTGGAATTTCAGCACGCCACCCATGCGATATGGGGTGACATTCACGGCGTTACAGATCAGCGAAACGGACTCCTCGAAAGTGATGTCTGTCGTGTCGAAGGCATAGCCGACCTCGATAGGCTCCCATGAGCCAAAATGGGCATAAGCTTGCCCCATCGTTTCCCACAGGCCGTCGTGATCGACCTGGCTGCTGCTCAGGCGACCAAGTCGCGGATCAAGCGCCATATCCCAGATCACATCAGCAAAATTCGGGTTGGGAGAACCTGCTGTATCCCCATACGTGATGATGCGGGTCGCATCAAGGCTGATACCCGGCGAACGCACGGCGAGGGCACCCGTCGTCGCCTGCCTGAGAACATGGATCGTGGTCATGTCGCCAAATGCCATGGCCGGTACCGCAGTAGCTGAAAACAGGTCGCGCCACTTCAATTCATCGACGACCGATCCAGAGAAATCCAGATCAGTCGGCGTGATTCGGCCCACATAGACCGTGCACTCGGCATAGGGGATACCAATCACAACGGTGAGCGCCGCATTGTCTCGACCATTTGACTGAACCGTTGCCTGCTCCGACACAAACGCGCCCGTCTCCACCCCCTTCACCGTCTCATACAGGGAGATGGTGACCGTGACGGGATTGTCAAATGTGTTTCGCCCGTCGTCTTTATAGAGGCCGCTTTGCGCGATCAGGTTGATCCACGCCTCCTGACTACCCGGCACCACCTGTGCACCTACCTGCCGGGCCCGCGAAATTGCGGACACAGTCATTGCTGGCATCATGAAAGATGCACTCTGTCCGGGATAGGCCGTGCTGCTATCCGAATAGACCGTTTGACCACCAGCGCCGGGCAGGGGATAGCCAACAGCCGGAGGTGTCGCAAAACTCATCACGGAATAGAAGGATCCGCCATAACCCATTCCACCCCACTCCGACGGCGCGGGCCACGCCGGACCGCCGGTCACAATCACGGTGAACGCATCCAGAATATTTGTCACCACGTAGCCATCGAAACTCAGATCAACTGACCGATACCCATTTGCGGTAAATGAACGCGTTACTTCGCCAACCTCCCGATCGTACTCGACCACATTGACGAGTCCGATGCCAACCATCACGATGCCATCCGCTATTTCGAGCTCAGATCCGATCGATATGAAGCTGCTGAAATTGAATGACACTCCGGCTGCCGGCCGAACCTCGATGCGTTTTCCCTGGTCAGTCGGGACCAGCGTCACCGTGGCCCCGTTGGCACCAATTGCATTCGGTGCAAGCAGCGTCTGACCGTTGATCGTCGATGACTGGGATACATTCCAGAGGATGTCTGTAATTGGCGTGCCAGATGTCGCGTAGGGCTCACCAAGATTCGGGCTTGTGCCCGGCCCATAGAAGGCGATTCCCGAGCCGGGTATCGAATCCAGCAGCGTATCGCCGTCCCTCACATTTCCGGTGGCGTACCGGCCCACTCCAACCGCCATATATGACCACTCATATTCGATGTTGTTGACGAATTTGGTGTATGGAACCATGAGCTGATCCGGGACACTCGCAGAAACACGCCCCCGGATATCCGTTCGACGCTGATTGACGCGCGCCATATTCGAGCGCCCAGACAGGCCATTGGTCGGACTGGACTGGGTGCGGTTGGCGTTTGCCGGAGCGGCCGCCTTCTTTGCCATCACGCCCATCACCACGCCGACGGCCAGCGACGCTATCAGCACAGCTGTGAGAACGCCGAACGTCGGATCGCCCGGCATGATGCACACCTCGAACTCGCCTTCTGTCTCCATCAACGCGGCGACGTCATGCGTGATATCCGAACCCTCCGAACAATGACCGAGATACACGCGCAGGCCCTCTGGCAGTCCGGATGCCGCATAACGCGCAAGCAGCCATTCACCTACGCTCGCGGCTTCGCATGACTCCATGACAGTGGGTTCGGGGAAAAAGTTAATTCGTACAGTCATAGATATAGAACCGTATTTTTCGATATTCCATTCGCAACACGGACAGCGAGCTACCCATGACCTGACCACTATCGGGGCCGTTGTTGCAATGCCAGACCAGCCAATCGCGATACACGCCGACATGGAGTCCAGCGCGGCTCAACATGACGACCAAGGCTCCATCTACCGGCGCTATCGCAGGAACGAAATGCTGGCGCATCCAGATCATGAATCCGCGCTCCCATTCCGATCCGGCCGATGCTGTGGGCGCGACAATGCCGAGCGTCTCGCGGTAATAGTCAGCCACATAGTGCGCGCAGTTGTAGCGCTCGCGGTGATAGGGCGTTCCAACCGGCGGCATCATTACTGGATCACAAAACCTTTGAGCATCGGGATATCCACGATCGCATAAACCTCGCCGGTCGCCGATACATTCAATGGCTGGCTACTCGCCGTGAAGGCGCATCCTTCCGGAGTGTAGGCAATGGAATTGATGCCCAGCACAAACGGCCCGTCAGCAACCGGACTGATTGTTCCATCCCGGCGATAGATAAATGACCGAACGATGCAGGTTGGAATGACCTTGCTGTCAACTGGTATGCGGGCTACCTCGGGCGCAATGATTTCATTCAGGTCCTGAAATGTAATTCTTATTTCGTAATCCAGATCACCGTTGGCAGCGGCGCGCTCAAAACTGACTGGAACATACTGGAATTCGACAAGAGAGCCGTCTTCCAGTTGCCCAGTGAAGCCATCCGGGAGATTTCGCACGATGTAGTACGACCGCGAAAAATTCGGGTGCGATACCTGGAATGTTTCCAGCTCGATGATGCCGGCCTGCTGGCTCGCCAGAAGCCTTTGGAGTTCAGTTTGCATAGCTGGGAATCCGGCCTAGGCTCACAGTCGTATCGACATTGGCGAATTGCGCCAGAATATTGAGGAACCGCGCTGCATCATCTCCATAGATTTGCCACAGAAGGAGTCTGCCCAGAGCAAGATCCCTGTCAATCAGAACCTGTTCAGCGGCGACCGTCAAAACCACCTCGGCATAGTAGCCGAGCATGACCGAATATTGCGGATCGGCCGTCATCACCGCGACGTGATTGATCGGCGCCGGCGTATTGATCGCGAGTGCGCAGACGAATGGCATTGACCCCTCGTTCAGCAGGAATTCCCACCAGTTCTGGAACCACTGCACCATTGCTGGCGAGTTGAGAACGATCGTGAACTGGACGGGTGTTGCCTGTCTTATGAACTGCTGCATCACGCGCGGCATGCCGCCGGGCAGCGTTGTTACCAATGAGCCGAGCGTCGGCGTCAGTGTATAGCTGTCCTGGATCGGCTGGATCATCTCCCCACCGTACATCAGCACAGGAAGGTCAGTTATGTCGGTTACGGCTGGCATCAGAATGTGCGTTGCTGAACAATATTGGTTTTCATGGTCTTGCGGAAATTGCTGTTCGGTTTTCCTGCTTCCGATGCCATCACCCGCGGCGCATGCTGATTGATTAGCAGGACGACGTCGCGCTCCGACAGCCGCTTGGCCTCAACCTGCACGCCAGCATAATTATGGATCGCCATATTGAGGCCACTGCCGCCCACCTCATACCCCGCATTCATCGCGCGGAGTGCCGGGCCATTATGCGACGTGGCATCTGCCGTCATAACGGATTCTCCGGCTGACAGTTTAGCGGTGATGCTATCGCTCGTGCCTGTGCCAGGTCCTTGCAGATCGACCACGCCGTTGCGAAATGCTGGCACCGCTGACGCCACCTGCTGCGCGAGTTGCACGCCGAGCGCCACCACCTGTGCGATTGCCGCGAGATTGGCAGGGAATGGGAGGCTTGCAGATGCGTTCGCAATAGCAGCGGGGATCTGGACTGCAATCTGAGCAGCAGCGGCCGCTTTGGATACTATGAATGCGGCCCGATATGCTGCGCTCTGCTTTCCGCTCGTCGCCTCCGTTACGGTCATGAGTGATTCGGCAAGATTCTGTGCGCCGGCCAGCTCAGTCTGCATTCTCGCTGTGTCGATGGCTTGTAGCTGATCCGCTGTATCCTGCTTTGCCTGAGTTAAGGCGGCATCATATTCCGCATCAGTCTTGTTATATTCTTCTTTCCACGTCTTCAGTGCCTTGATTGCATCGTCGCCCTCACGCTTTATCTGTGCAGCAGGCGTCTCTGCGCCAAGCATTCCAGACAGGCCGGTGCCAACTCCACCAAGTCCTGGCTTTGATTTAAGTCCAGCAAGCGTCTGCATATCGTAGAGCTTTCCAGCAACGTCTCCGATTGCCTTCGCCTGTGCTTTAGCCGCGCTCGCTCCCAAGATTGCCTGGGCCTTTAACAACGCCTGCTCCCGCCCGACACTGCTCATCATCGCAACCTGTATTGCGAGCGCCTTGTTTTCCTTGTCGATCGCATCTGCAGCGAACTTCGCCCGTCCAGCTTCATCGGCCTCCTTGACGGCCGCAAGGTACTTCTGCTCTATCTCCAGACTCTTGCTTTGCGGATCGATGAGCTTGGCGGCCGCGGCCGCGCCGGCCTGACTGATAGCATCCAGTTGCTGATGCACCGTTACCTGCTTTTGCAGCTGCTCCAGTATCCGGGCATTGGACGTTGTCACCGACGCATCGTATTTGTCCGCTGCGATCTGCCGCGCCTGATCCTGCTGCTCATGGAATTTGGCCAGCTTTTCCGGGTCGGCCGACGGGGCGCCGGTCTTCGTCGTGGGCGCCCTGATTCTGGATGCCGCGGCCTCGATCGCCTGGTCGCGCTTGCTGAGCTGCTCCTTTACCGCAACCTCGTCACGCAACTGCTGGAGAATCTTTTCGTTGCTGGTGATTTCGTCTTTCCGGGCGACTGCAGATGCCCTGCCCTTGCCCATGATCTTTTCGCGCTCAGCTGAGATCAGCTTTTCGACATCGACCTGCTTCATGTCGATCGCAAGGGCATCCTTTCGGATTTGAGCAGAGACATCCTGGAATCTCTCTTCTTTTGTGCGGCTCGCTTCCCTGAGCGCGTCCAGGCGCCTCCGCGCGTCAACTCGCGCCGTCTCTGCTACGGCAGTCTTGGAATCTGCTTCAGCTGCTGCCTTTTTTCCATCTACAAGCTTTTGCTGTTCAGCAACCTGTTTTCTCAGGTCTTCGACGTTATCCATCGAAGGAAACTCTGGGTTGACAAACCCGGCCTGGGCATTAGCCAGCCTTTCCTTTAGGGAATTGAGCTTCGCCACAGGATCGTCTCTGCCGATCCCAAGCATCGCATCCCATGCGGCATGGGCCGCACCTGTGATGGCGTCCCAGCCCTTTTCAATCAGCCCTTCGCTTGCCTTGATTTCCTCGGCACGTTTCTTCAACTCATCGGAATATGTCTTCTCCGCTAGCGCTGCTGCAGCTTGTTTATCGCCATGTTTGTCCAGTGCCGCGATCTGATCGTATGTAGCGAGCGTCAGGAAGTGATATTGATCGTTCAGGGCGACGATCGCCTTTACCGGATCATCTGCAATTCGCTTGAATTGAGATACCGTGGCATCGACACTCTGACCAGTGGCTGCAGCCATCTCTGTAGCGGCCGTGCCAATCGACAGAATCTGGTCGCTCGTGAACTTGCCTGAAGCCGCCAGCTCAGTGATGGCTATCTTGGCATTGCCGATCGAACCAATGCCCGATGATGCCGCCACTGCCATCGCGCGCAGCCCCGATGCCGTGGTGCCAGCATAATTGCCGGTCATCACCAGTGCGGCATTCATCGCACTGGCTTCTTTGGCTCCCTTGACCGCAGCCACGGCGAATGCACCGACACCGGCAGCCACCGCTCCGATCGCGAGCCCTACCGGGCTGAGTGCGGCCTGAAGCAACCCGGATTGCGTTGCGAGCGTCGCCATCGAAGTCGGCACGCGCGAGAAATCGCCTGTGACCGCCTCTTTCCCGATCTGGATGAGCTCCTGCTTCGTGCCGGCAGAAGACAGGCTGAAGCCGTGCATGGCCTTGTCGGCTTCCTTCGCTGCCCGCTGCGCGTCATAGAGCGCGCCGGCGGCCATCTTCGCTTCCAGAGCTTGTGTCCGGGCTATCCCGAATGCATCCCCGGCAGGCGTCTGTATGCGCGTCGCAGCAAGCGCCATGGCGCGTTCGCGCGCGTCTGTCTCGGCCATGGCCTCTGCGCGACGCTGGAGCGATGCGATGTACTTCTCGTTCGCGTCGAGCGCTGCATCAATGGCCTTGGTGTTGTCTTCAGTGGCCGTCGTTGCGCTCCGCTCCGCCGGAACAAAGTCCGAGGCCAGCTTCAAATGTTTCTGCGTAGCTGTCGCGGCTCTCTCCGATGCATTCGCGGCCCCCTGCGTTGCCGTGGCAGCCTTTTCCGCCGACGCGCCAGCACCATCGAGTGCATTGCTGAGGTCGCGTCCGGTCGCGCTCAGTTTCGACGCAGAATCCCCGGCGTCATCGAATGCATCGCTGACGCTCTTGCCGGCCTCTTCCGCCTTGTCGCCAGCCGCACCAATACCCTGGAGAGCAGCTGTGATCGCCTTCGCGCCCGAGACCGCTCCATTGGGGTCTACAACAACGTCAATGCCGATGTCATCCATGACGGCTACTTCCTGAGGTATTTGATGTATACGTTTGCGATCGCCATTTCAATGAAACCGCTGGGCGTCTGCTGTGACCAGCCAGAATTCAGCCGGTTAATGTAGGGGACGTGATTGGACACATAGATGGGCAGCGCATCCGTCAGCCTGTACTCGCCAAGTTGTGCGAGCCCTTCGGCAAAACCAGATGCGCGCACTGCTACATCAGTTGCTGCGGCGATGGGGTCTGCTGGTGGAACCCCGCCATTCCCGGCGGGCGAAGCGCCAACGCCAAACCACCAGTTGTTGCTGGCCCAACCGGTGTCGATCGGCGTGCCGATTGGCGGGTTATCGACCAGCTCCGACCGGATATCCATCGCGATTTCGACAATGCGCTTCGACAGCTCCTCCTCAAGCTGAAGCGTGAGCGCCTTGATCTGATCCGAAACGCTACCCATTTTTCCCGACTCCAGCATCAACGGCGCGGAGGATTCGGCGCAGGGAATCGACCGGATATCCGAAAGATTGCGCGTATCGGTCGATTGCGGTCCATGGTATGGGGCCCGGAATGCTGCTCATGAACCCCTTTGCAAAAACCGGGATGCGAACCCGGTCAGCAGCGAGATCGACATAGGCACGCAGGAAAAACTCCGCACCCGCGATGACTTCTGGCCGACTTCTTACTATTTTGGGTATGGCGACCCCACGTGCTGCTGCGGCTTTGGCGACCCAACCCAGATCGTCGCCCCCCGTTTTCTCTCGCCACAGCAGCACGTCGATTAGTTTTTTGCGACTCCATCCTCCCAGTCGGCACGAAACTGCGAGCTGTTGAGCGATACCTGGACGAGCTTGTGCATCAGGTTCCGCCCGATGCCTGGGTGGTCGGTGGATCGGATGATGGAGACGGCCGTATCGACCGTAAACGGCACATCATTGCCGTCGTCATCTTTCAGCGACCAGTTGGAGATCAGCACCTCCGTTACCATCTGCACGACTGCATCGGTTGGATTTCCGCCAATCAGATCCGCGATGAATGTCCCGTTGTCGGTGACGACCTGATGATTTGGATATGTCGCAGTAAGCAGCGCGAGCCGCCGGTTGAATTCCTGATTCGCCCCGCTATACGAGACAATATCAACGGAGAAGATACCGGGCGTGATTTCAACTGTGACGGTATCGTTGAGATTGAACTGGCCGAGTGCCTTGCTGAGCTTCATTTTTCGTGTCCAAGTTAGCTTGATTGGATCGGCAGATAGCGGAACAGGGTGACACCCATCGTGTATCCAAGGGCATCATCCACATAGCCGCTTGCCGTCGTCTTGATCTTGATTTTCTGATTCACAGAAAGGGTTTTGGAGCCATCTCCGAGCGTCATGGATGGCACGGAAAAATAGACCCCGCCATCATGGTTCGCAAGGAACCATTGAAGCGATACGGTCTGATTGTTGCGCACCGCAGACAGCACCGCGCCGTTCGTGAATATGGCCTCGGTAGAGATATCCAGATCGAAGTTGCCGAAATTGACGAACGTTGCACCAAGCATGCCTAGCGTGTTTTCGCCCGCCCGGTTGTTTTTCGCGGTGATCGTGGTGCTGCCGAGGAACGTCGTTACACCGGCCCCGTCGAGATCTGCAACCTTCAGCCGGATAAAGTCCGCCGCCGTGTTGAATGCCGTGTTGTATTGTTGATCCGCCCATTGCAGCCCAGGTAGCCGCTCCGTCGTCGGTGCCTGAACGTCTCGCCCAACGAACTTGACGTCCATCGTCGATTTTTGCGCGAGTGGAAAATCAAGCGCCAGTTCATTAGCCCGACAGTCTCGAGCGTACTCATAGAGCGGCGGCACGGTGTTGTAGGATGCCTCCATGGTGTACCGGACATCAGTGAACCGCGGGTCCGACGTGCGCACATTCGAGACGAATGAGCCGAAAAAGATCGGGATACTTTTACCGGCACCCTGATCAGCTGTCGCAGGACCATTCAGGTCGACGAGCGCCAGCCGGTTGCTTGAGATGCTGGCGATACGGGCGATGCCGCCGAGACCGCCTTCGAACTGCTCCGCCGCCGTTGCGCCACCGATCCAGATTGCCGAGCCGACGATGAGCGGCAGCGTGGTGAAATCCAGTTGCACGCTCGTAAGGCCGTTGATGCCATCCCATTGCAGATCGCCAGCCAGTGGCGTGACGCCCGCAATAAATACTCTCGCGGTAGGCGGCGGGATTTCCTCGAGGAGCCCTGGGATAGCAATGCTCGTGGCTGTCGATCCAGCCGCCACACTGTGCAAGCCATTGTTTGCCTGAATGCCAAATCCAGACATTGCCACAAGCGCGCCCTCGGCGAGAACCGGACCAACCGGCATTGAGACGGAATCGTCCTCGACAGCTGTCGGAACGATGCCATCCACTGCTACGCCCTGCCACTGCGACATCAGGAAGCCATCCATGAAGGTCGCGATCATCGACAGCGTGGTATCCGCCTTGAATTCCGGCGCCGCCTTGAGGTCGGTGACGGTTCCCTTGCGGCGTTGACGCAGATCGCTGATCGGCTCACGGGCCACCGTCGTGATAGCTGCCGAAAAATTCGAGATATCATTCGGCTGCAGGTTTTCCCACATCGTCGCTGCGACGGGCATGCAAGTCTTGCAGATTGCCAGGTTTGTCGCGTTTGTGTCTGCAGCACCGTTTTGCGTGCAATCGAAATCCGACATATCCAACCTCTAAATGAATTGTGGCCTGCGGCCCGCGCCGCATCCCTATGACTTACGCCACGACGTCGAAAGTGAATGGGATGACGACGTTTTGCGTGTAGTACTGGTTGTCATTGCCGATCGTCACGATCCGAACGCCCGTGGGCTGCCCGTACCGCAGCGGAGGGTCGGACCACTGCCCCTCGAATGAATCGCGAATGGCAGTGCACAGGTCTGTGTTGCTCTTCGTGCCGATACCGGACGGCGTGAACACGTTGACGTAGGCCGCGCCGACACGCATGCGCCGCCGCTTCACTTTCGAGCCACCCAGCGTAGTGATCGCGGCGTTCTGGATGAGCACCGATGCCCGAACCCACGTCTCATCCTCGCGCGGGCTCAGTTGCAGGTTTGGGTACTGCATACGGACACCTCGCGGGTCGACAATCGACGCCAGGCGACCCAGAATCACGCTGGCGGCAGAGTCCTCCGTCATCACGCTGCGACCCGATGGAATGCGGCGACCTGACGGCCCTCAATGCGAGGTGCCTCGTTGTCGAGAAGCGTCCATCGCTGGCCCGTGCCGGTCAGCATGACAACGTCACCGTTATCGGTGACCACCGTAACCGCATCGAGCGTGTTGGGCCGGCTGCCGTCGGCATCCACCAGGCTCAGAAGGTCCACATAGAACTCCGTCACCTCAATGACGGTCAGCGTGGCCTTGTCCCACGTTCGCCTGGGCCCGATCAGGACGCCCATTCCCGTGTAGACGTCGCGCGTCTCAATCACGCTGGTCGGATGTGCAGGGTCAGGCGCGCGCGTGATGCGCTCGATCGAGATGGGCTCACCAATCTCCGCGATCACCTCCTGCACGCCAGTCAGAATGTCCTCGGCGTAGCTCACGGAAGACCTCGATCGAGACAGGGCGGATTATCAAGCTGCCCGTCGACGAATTTCCTCGGAATCTGCCCCCCCGACATCACGGCAACCCCGGCACCACCAATGCTTGCGCCCGATGCCCCTGGGACGCCGGAATCGGTCTGTTTGCGGAAAATCAGGTTGCGCTTCAGGCTTTGCCATGACTTGGCGATATCGCTGTTGTTGATGCTGATGGAGCCAACGCGAATGTTGACCTTGTTCGCGTACAGGCTCGCCATCGAGTCAGCCAGCGCGATCGCAACATCAATCACTGCCATGGGAGCGTCCAGCAAGCCGCCGATCTGAGCATCAGTGACGGTCGCCGGAACACCTGGTAGCAACGTGCGCACGAGTGCGATGTCTGAAGCTGAAGCCATTGCCCACCTCACTTACTGTTCTGCTTCTCGGCGGGCGGATGACCGTCACACCATTTTTGCGCATCGGACAGGCGCCCACGCAGCCGATGTACGTCTGCGCCATCGAGCGTGATTCGGTGCCACCCGCCGCCGATGTGCTCGATGGCATACCTAGAATCTTGGACCGGCGACTCCCTGGGATCTGCCTGCGCATCGGCCGCCGGCTCAGCGGGCGACGTCTCCGCAGAGACAGCCGGGATCGATTCGACAGGCGCCGCGGCGGGAGCCGGCCGCGCCGGCGGCGTGCCCTCCTCGCTGTCATAGCGCTCGTGCCCGATGCGGCCACTACCGTAGATGCGTGCGATCACATGCTCGCTGGTGGCGAGCCTTCGCCACGGGATCTCCACGCCTACTGCATAGTGCCGCCCCTGAAACACGAAGCCGTCGCGCTGGGCGAAGAGCGGCCGGTGAAAATCGAGCGGGATTCGAGACTGGCCCATATCCGCTCAGACCACTTCGTCGAAGAGCGCGCCCAGGTCCGCGCCGACCATCTTCATGTCGTATGCCATCGAACACTCGACGCGATCAGATTCCAGATGCTCCATGCGGAACTTCTTGACCGCCACACCTTCGGGGTTTCCGATGTAGTTTCTCCACGAAAACACATATCCGGCGCTCGGAACCATCAGCCCAGGATTTTTTGTGCGGTACGCCAGCAGCACCTTTCCGGAAACGATGAAATCGAAGTTTTCCTCTTCGGCGCCTTCAGGCGTTGTCGCCTGGACGGCGCTCGAGATAACGATTTCATCGACGCCGAAAAGCTGCGCAAGCGCGACATCCGTCACCTGTGCCGGGCTTGTGCTGCTGGTGCCGCCCGAGTACTTGATGCGATCGATCACAGCCGGGTTGGTATCGAGCGCGTCGCGCACGTCCTGCGCCATTGTCAGCACGTTCGGGCGGAAGCCGCTGCCGCGCTGCACCTCTGTCGATTTCGATTTGATGTCCTCGATAGGATCCGAGGCAGCATCACTCCACTTCCGGAACTGCCCTGCTACAGGTGCAGTAGCGACACCGGACACCACGATTTTCCACCCGCTGTCGGTGGACAGATAGCGAGTCGCAAATGCACCCTCGCGCTGGATCAGCGATTGCTGTGTAAGGAATTGCGTCACCGACTGATCGAGTTGAAGCGGTGCGTCGACGTTCGAGCGGATCTGATCCGGGATGTCTTTGTGCAATGCATACACATCGCACATGTACTGATCCGGAAGCATGTCGAAACCGCTACCAGCCGACTCCGTGCCGGGTGCGCGCGGGCGAAAATCGTTGCGCATCATGCTGGATTTCCTGTACTTGAAGTAATAATCCGACTTGAAATCCACCGGCACCATCGGGAACACGCGCGCAGCTGCAAACGAATTTTCGTCCTGCAGATACGCGATGGAGATATTGGTCAGCGGCCCATTGATGTGGACCGACTGGAGGCCCGGCTGGTTGCCGCTGCCCGTTTTGATGACTCGCTTAACCATGATCAGGCCTTCGTGATATTGACGTTAAGCAGCACGCTGCCGATCGATCCAGAAATCGTCGAAACGATTGTGGTGCCCGACACTGCATAGCCCGACCCATCAGCTGCAGCGACGGCCGCGCCATTGGCATCGGACGAGACGGTGGTCATCGGGGGGGCGCTGGCGGCCATGACGACCTTGCTCACGCCCGAGAAAGCGATTTCCGCTGCCTCGCCGAGGCGCGGCGCGTTCTGGAGTACGCCGACGGACGGGGCGCCGGCGACGCTCTGCAGAACTGCATTTCCGTTTGCATCGAGCGTGGCAAAGCGAAATTGCGCGTTCGTCAGGTCTTGGCCAGCTGCTGCCGTGAATGACTGTAGTGCCTGTTCGAATGCCATGATCACTCACCCCCTTCGATGCGGGCATACAGATCCTGTCCCGCCGCCGTCTTGAGTACTTCGGTCTGTGCACGTGCGTACGTCATGCCGGCGTTCTTCGACATGTGCTGCTCGGTGAGCGCAGTGAGCTCAGCCTCAGCGCCGGTCGCCGATTCAGTGCCGCCGTTGCCCGGATGGCCCGCTGGCAAGGTGCGCGCCTTCAGTGCGGTGGCGCCCGACTTGAGCATGGTGTCAAGCGCGTCGCGCTCAGCTTTCGGCAACGCATCCATTGCGCGGAGCGCCATGGCCTTGGCTGTTGCATCGCCGGGCAGCATCGCGTATTCCGGCGATCCCGCCATCGTCGCGTACTTCGCGACTGCCTGCGCTTCGGCGGCCGTCGCGAGATCAGCTGCCTGCTTCTTGATCAGCGCGAAAGCGGCGTCGCCAACCGCCGACTTGCGCACTTCGACGCCACCGACCGACACGACTTCATCGGCCGCCTTGAACGTCGCCAGCAATGCCTCGCGCGTGGCCGGCGCGGCTGCAATAAACGCGTCCGCCTCCGCTCCCTTGAGGGTTGAAAAATACGCCTTTTGAGCATCGTTCATGCTTGCGAGAGCGGTTTGTTTTGCCAGTTCAGCCTGTGCATCAGCCAACTGTTTTGCCAGATCGGGCATGCTGCCCTCCTTAGTGAGAATATCGGGGGCTTCATCCGCATCCTTGTCGGAGTTGGCCTTGCGCCATGCGGCGAGGACTCTTGCCTTGACGGCAGCGAGGTCTTCGGCAGGGATTTGTACCTTGTTGCCGCGGAATCCGCCCGGGCCAAGCGCCGCCACAGCAGCACCAACGATCCGTGGATCGGGCGTGCCGCCTGGCGTACTGGTCAGGCGCAACTTCCACTCCGACGGTTTGTCGCCCGGCGTATAGGCATAGTCGCTTTTCGGGAACTTGACACCAGCTTCTGTTTTGTACGGTGCCGCGGCCTTGATCGTGATACCCAGCGCGATTGCAGCAGCGTCAATGTGACCGCCGGCGATGTCTTTCATCGTTGCCATCTGGTCATCGGCGTCGAGTGAGTCATCCACTGCAATGGCGGTCAACTCCTCACGCATTGCGGCATGCTGATCCCATAGCGGTGTGAGTATCGCGGCCTTCGCCGTCTCGCGATCGGCCATCGCTGCGTCAAATGCTGCTTTAGCCAGGTCGCTGCCTTTCATGATCGTCACCCGCGCAGGAGTTTGTGCCGGATTTGGAACGCCAGAAAGCTCACCGATCTTCAGGAAGCTTGCAGTGCGCTTGTGGGTTTTCCCGTCGAATCGCATCAGTCATCCACCCAGTTCGCAGATCCGCCGATCGAGAAGCCTTTGAGCTCCCCGGAGGCGAATTTTCCGAGCATCGCGGAATTCGGTTTAACGCCCACCACCACGCCGCTCTGTTCGGCGGTGATGCCGAGCGACGATGCGATATCCGAGGTCAGCGGAAACGCGAAAACAACCTCGCCTTGTTCATCGCCTGCATGCATCAGCTTCAGCGTGCGGTTCCCCTGCATGAAGCTTGACCATGCCTCGAGTGCCACGGATTCCGGGATGCACTCGTTGTCCGAGTCGTAATACGGAGCCCCGGCTTTCGTGCAGATGTTCGCCCATCCGAAAACCAGCCCCAATTTCGCGTCGAACTTCGCTACCTGAAAATCGTGCATGACAACTCGCTTGACTATTTAGCGAGAATGTAATGCGAAGCCCTGAAAAGGTAAATTACCAACACCTGTGCATGCACAACCATTGGTCATGCACAGGTGTTGGTAATGTCATAATCTGTCGCCCCGAATTTCCGGGAGATGCGACATTTAAATTAGAGATAGAAATATGAGATTAGAAACCGCACTACTCACCATCATGTGCGCATCATTCTCAGGTTGCGCCACGAAACAGTTCACCAGTGTCGGCGACTTGACGCCATATGAGAAAACCACGATGACATGTCGCGAGATCGATCTTGAAATGCGAGGCTGATAGCCATCGGGTATCTGGGAGATGCTTGCCCTGCCAGCGCCGGGTAGCATTGACATCACTCCTGTCGTGTCAGCCGCTCGCGTACCGCCGCGAGCGCTGAACCGCCCCCGACAATCTTTCCTGTTAAGGGCCCAACGTCCTAGCCAGCGAGCGGCCCGACTACTTGTCGTCCTGTGTGTCGTCTATTTTGGTGATTTTCCAGGACCCATTCTGCTTGCGCAGAAAGGCGAGAATGTTCTTTTTCTCTACCGATCCAAAGGTGATCGGAACGACCGCCACATCATCAAGCATGATCGCCGGATGCACGGCAATGTGGGAGAGCCAGTCCTGCTGGTCATAGTCTTGGACCCTGGTGAAGTATTCGGCTCGCTCCGCGAACTTGTTTTTTTTATATTCAGTTCTCAGAAAATCGACTGTCGGCTTTGACACAAAGCGATAGATGTCCTTGTTCATCAGGGGATAGCCGCGGTCTTCAGCGTCCTGCTGTATGAACCACGTGTAAAACGCCTTCGCGCTAGATTCAGGTGTGTTCGTGTCCGGCGCCTGCGCCATCGCGAACGACTGAAAGAAGATTCCAAGGGCAATGCCGAGCAATGCAATCAGAAAGGCCATGTATTTCCGCATGGTTTCCCTCAATCGTGGCGATACATTCTATAGGGCGGTTTCGCACTTCTGTACGCAGGGCCTGGATAGAAGCCGTGCTGTTGCCTGAAGTCTGAAATCCAGATTTGTCCATCGTACATCGCCATATGTCCGTGCGGATGATCGGGAATTGACCGAATCACGACTACGTCGCCGCGCTGCGGATTACCATGCACTTCGTAAAAGCCAGCACTAACAAGTGATGAACCGTAGTCTTTCGCTGACTCAGTTCGCATAAGATGGACTCCACCCGACTCAATAGCGCGGCGCGTATATTCCGCGCACCTACCCATACTTACTGGCAGTGCGTGCGAACGCAGATAATTTACTGCGCCAACTTTGTCCCAACGCGACATGAGAGATACCCCAAAAGAAGAAAGAGTTTGTATCCTAGTGTCATATGCCATTTTTCGCCCATACATTTGACAACAATTGACACTGTTATTTGATGAATAATGGATTTTCATTATTGATATACCCACAATGCATTAACCAGAGCGAACTGTGTTCTCTACATGTGATTTTTATCAGGTAAATATGAACCCCGGGATTCAACCTTGCGCACTATGCGCGATCCTCCACGGCCAGCCGGCTGCCACTCAGCCGCATGAAGCGCTGATGCTCAATGGCGTGGGCGCTGTGAAGGACGCGCGAGCAGAGGCGCACTACACCTGCTCGCGATGCAGGGCGGTGTTCGCTCGCATTCTCGCCGGCGAGCCCACAAAGCCGATGAAGCGCAGGCGCTGCTCGACGGCGTATGTGAGCTCGGCCGCCATTACCCCTCCTGCGCTGGCCGTTGAGACGGGGTGGCGTCGATGGCAGCGTCGAGACTCGCCTTGTCGTAATAGTCGACGCCGCAAAAGGTGATCGGTAGGCCAGAGTCGAAGAACGCTCGATACCGCTCCGCGTCCCTGCGAACCTCGCCAATGAATCCCACAAGCTCATCCCTCTCGCGCTCTCCGTTATCTCCGCAAGCCGCGCGGATCTCGCATAGCAGCGTGGAAAGATGGTCGGAGTCGTCCTTGGGTGGGGCGGCGTAAAGCGGTTCGATGTCGCAATTGGCCGGGTCGTTGACGGTAGGCTTTCCAGCGCCGTCAATGTAGCGCCATTCTCCCGGCTTGCCTGTTCTGAATTGGCCATAGCCTCTCGCCCGCCATGCCACCGCCTGCACAGTCGACTGAGCGCTTGCAGCGGCGATCACGAAGCGTCTTGCCTCACGGTTAGTCTGTCCCTGAGCCATCGCCTTGCGGTCATGCGGTGAAATGCTGGGCAGATATGTATTGGCCAAGCGATTAAGCGCCTTCTGCTCGGACTGGCCCATAGTCGCAAGCTCTTCCAATTCTTTGCAGCGCTGAACCAGTTCGTCGCTCATCGCTTGCGCGCTTTGGGAGGGGGTCATTTCGGCTCCCTTGCGCGGACAAGGATAGCGCGGGCGAAGTCGCGTAACTGTGGCATCAACTCCCCGTTATGAATGGTCGGGCGGCGAATCCAAAGATCGTCGATCTCGCTATCCGTCAACGCCTCGTCTGCGCCTTGCTCGCTGGCGCGCGGAAGTGGATCGGCATAGACAATTCGGCAGCGCACATCAGGCCGTTTTTCCATCCACGCAAAGGCGCGTAGATCGACGTCCATCCATACGTCTCCGTTATTTGGATCATCATCAGTTGCCATCGCCTGATAGATCGGTTCGGCTTGCGGAGCGGCGGATTGCTCGACGGTGGCGAGAAGGCCTTCCAATTCATCAACCTGATACCCCGCCCAGCCTGGTACCGATTTGATGGCGAGAATGGCGTACTTGATGGCTGATCGCTGCTTGTGCGTCAGTGTCACTGTGGCTTGCGTGGATGTGGCGCGGGCTTGCATCGAAGAAAGCACATACTCAATCGCATCCCGTGCATCACGGTGCGAATCCTTGAAAACCGTGCGCGCATCGTCAATAGCCGCTTCAAACGCCTCCCGCTCGTCGCTCACAGTCGCGGCAGGTTCGGCCACGGCGGCGAATAGTTCGCGCAGGAAGTCATTCAAGCCGCTTTCGTTGAGGCACCAGCCTTCGTCGTGAACCGGGCCGCCATGCTTGTTGAACAGACGCGTCACCGTCTCCTTGCTCGGCACAGTCGCGGCAGAGCGAGCGACTTTCGACATATCGCATCGAAATAGCTTTCGTCCATCTGGAACAGGTTCCAAGGCTGGCGTTCCAGATGTTCCAGTCGAGGCAGAGCGAGGGAGAGGGGCGGCGTACTCGGGGTGACGCGCGATAAATGCCGGGAGCGCAGCCTTGAACGTCTCGACGTACTGGTCGCGCTCTTGCCCCCAATTGAGGTCGCACTCGTCGGCGGTCTCCCACTCGTCGTGCTCGTCGGGCACCTCGTACGTGAAAAGACTCTCGATGCCCGACAGGCAATGCGAACGGCGCTGCATGTTTTCGAGGTTCGTCATGAGGATGCCGGGCGTGCGCGCCAATGCGCCCATGCCGACGAGGTCGTAGACGCGGTTGAGCGTCTCGGATTTCGCATCCGCGTCTGCCGTCGGCTCTGCACTGGTAGCAGCGAGAGCAGCCCCATTCGCACTCTGATCTGCACTGGTGGCGAGAGCGGCGAGCTTTTCTTCGATGCGATTCCAGACTGCTTTCGCTTCGTCACCAGGTTTGGCAATGATCCAGTCGAGCATCAGCGTCTGAATCATCATTGCGGAGTCGGGCAACGGATCGCGCATCTCGGCCGTTTCGGATCGGTTGAGCTCTTGGGTCATTTCCGAATCCATCCTTTGCCGGTCGAGGCGATCTTCCCCGCTTTGCGGAGAGCCTGAAGACGCGCATCGAGGAAGCGGAACGGCTGTTTGTAGGTAGATGTGGCCGCCTTCCGCTCATCGGAAAGGCGTACGCACTCATCGCCGACTGCGCCCATGATGATTTCGTTGAAGCCTCGCGCCTGCTCATCGAGTGCTTCAAGAATCATCACGTCGAGCTTTTCGTATTTTTTCATCTCGAATTCCTTTGAAATTTAACCTTTTTGAACATCACAGCCCGGTTAGCGTCGGCCGATGCCCACCATCGACCAGATCGCGGTCGCAACAATCCGGCTCGCGCTCTCCCGATCATCCGCCTTGCGCCGCGGTCGTGGCTTCCGGGGCTTGTCTTCGATGGGTTGATCGGTGCGCACGAAGTGCTGTGGCATGCTCCCGCGGCGATCGCAATGCGTCTTTCTCAGGAACCCGTCACGAGAAAGGTCGTTCACCGCCTCCTGAATCGTCCGTACGGCCTTCCCCGTCAGTTGGGAAAGCTCAGCACACGACATCGAGCCGTCTGTCTGTACGAGGTCGCAGATGCGGCGCTTCGTCGAATGCATAACTCCTCCTCGCAGAGACGTGATTGATGGCCCCGGCGAGGCTTTACGGGGTTCGGCCTCAGCTCCTGACGTTCGCCTGCACGTGGTCGATCGCTTGCTGGACGGTCATGATCTTCTCGGCTTCCTCATCCGGAATTTCAAGGTCGAATTCGTCTTCGATCGCCATCATGAGCTCAACCGCATCGAGCGAGTCAGCACCGAGGTCATTCGCGAAGGACGCTTCGTTTTTGACGTCCACCACTGCGATGCCGAACTGCTCTGAGACGATCCCCTTGACACGCTGTTCGATGTTTTCCATCGTCATTCCCGCTGAAAAGTTCAAAACACGGCCAGACTCATGCAGTCCGGCCGATGCTGTTCACAGAAGCGCCCGCGCCTGACGGATCAGCGCAATCAGCTCATATTTGGTCGTCTCAATCTCGTCGAAAATGAGATTTTCCAACCGCTCGAGCGGAGCATGGGCCCGGTGATCGTTGTACAGCGTGCCGCCGTCATCGATGCCACCACCACCATCGACACTGGCAGCAGAATCCGACGTATCCATCGACTGGGCGTCCGCACCTGCGGCATTGGCGTCGGGCGCCTGCAGTTCCCCCGCATCGGTGCCTTGCTCCTGCTCTTGCGCTGCGTCGCCGACGTCAGCCATCGTCGCGTCACCAGCGATGGAATCCATCACGGCGTCAGGAGCTTCCGACAAGGCCTGCGCATTTCCCACTGGATCCACGCCCGCTGGCTCGACGCCGGGCAGCGCGGCATCAGTTTGCTGCTCCTGATCCGTGGCGGGCTCGGTGCTCGCCGGCTCTGCGCCCGGACTATCCTCGACGGCGTAGAACCGCGCGAGCATGGTGTCGGGCAGCAGCGAGAGGATGGACGTTCGTTTCATGGTGTTCTCCAAGGTTGCATTTGGCCCTGACGGGCCGTGGTGTCAGGAACGCTATGCGGCATCCCCGAAAAAATCTGCGGCGTCTGTTGAGCCACGCCGGCGACGCTCGGGAAAGTGGTCATCCCACCAAGGCCCATCGCCGGCGAAGGTCAGCACACGCAGCTTGAAATCGGCATCTGGCTCGTCGTCTCGTTGAAAAACGAGGCGCTCTTCGCCCCACGCCTTGAGGCTCGGCCAAGTTTTCCACCATTCGGTCGGTGGCCCGGTTGCGGAAGCGCCGGCGAGCACGTCGTCGACGAATTTGTCGAGAAATGCGAGGTTGATCGGCCCCGGGTCGTTCTGCTCGGCGCGGCGCGCGGCAGCGAGTTTGTGTGCAGCACGGAGCTGCTCGACCTTCACGTCGCGCTCGATCCACGCCTGCAGTTGCTTTCGGTCTTTCACGCCTCCGAAGGCCTGCCGGCGGCCGCAACCTGCCTCCCAAAGCGAAAGAATGGCTGCGAGCTCGTCGACAGGCGGTGGGTCGTCGGGATCCGTCACGTCTGGATCCACCGGCGCATCCTGTGGCGCTGGGTCGGACGTTGTTTCGAAAAGCGGCGGCGACTCGGGCGGCGAGTTATCCACAGGCTCTCGTGCGCGCGCACGCGCGTCGCCGCCGCTAGGCGGTATATTCTCTTCTCCTCTCCTCTCTTCTAGGCGTTGCATTGCCGTTGCATGCGTTGCATCGCGTTGCATGTCGTTGCTTTGCGTCGCATCGCGTTTCCGTTTTTCGCGCAGACGCTGACTGCGCTCCGTACTGGAAAGCGCGCCAGTATTGGGATTTCCGGAATCTTCACGCTGTGGCTGGCGCTCTTCCCACTTCGCAATGCGGCCATCGGCAATCAATCTCTTGGCCTCCATCGCGGAAAGAATTGATCGGGCAACACCCTCCTCAAGGCCAAACAAAACGTCTATGTCATCGCAGTCGAACGATGCAACGTTGCCGCGCGTTGCATCTGCGTTGCATTTTGTTGCATTGCTGCCGCATTCGAGCAGCGCGGCCCACACAGCGATCACAGATGCAACTGGCTGACCACTCTTGCGGGCAACCCATTGAAATTTGGGATCGGTTACGGTGCCGTGCCACCAGCGCAACCAGTCCATGCCGCGCTGTTTAGCCATGCCATGTCTCCGCGAGAAATATCTCGGGCGGCTTGTTGCTCTTCCGGCGATTGCACGTTCGGCACGATGTCACGAGATTTGCATCATCGTTTGAACCACCGCGCGACACTGGCTCGATGTGATCGCATTCCAGCTCTCCACCCTTGGCACCACAGTATCGGCAGACATAGCCGTCGCGCGCGAAAATCCGGATGCGGGTTTCTTTCCATTCATCGATTGAAGGTCGGGGTGATTCATCCTCAGATGGGAACCAGCCGCGTGACTGCCATTTCGCGATCTCGCTTTCGCAGCGCTCGTGCACATATCCACGCTCGGTTTGTCGAAATTTGAATTTGAGCAGGTTAGCGACGATCCGCCGCTCCTCGTCTGTGGACGCACCAATGCTGTAACAGGCAGTATCGAGATCGAGCGCTATCGGCTGCTCGGTGTCGTAGTAGACGTCGAGAAGGTCGCGGTATATCCAGCGTTCCACACGGCTCATATTGACCGTTCCGGAGCGGAAATCGCCGATGTGGTGAGGGTAATAGTTCATCCGGTCTATTCAATTTGCCGTTTACCGGCAAACAGTATAAAATGTTGCCCATGATCCAAACGTTCCGATGCACCGACACTCAGATTCTCTTCGAAGGGCGCCGCGTTCCACGGTTTGCGAATATCCGGACAGTTGCCGAACGCAAGCTGGCATGGCTTCATGCTGCGGTGACGCTTGATGCGCTGCGCTCGCCGCCGGGTAACCGGCTCGAAGCGCTGAAAGGCGATCGTGTTGGCTACTACAGCATCAGGATCAACGACCAATGGCGCATCTGTTTCGGATGGACCGCCGACGGCCCGACGGACGTTGAAATCGTCGATTACCACTGAAAAGGAATGGATATGCTCAAGAACGGAATGCGCCCGGTCCACCCGGGCGAAGTTCTGCGCGAGGAATACCTCGCCCCGCTTGGCATGAGCGCGAACGCACTGGCGGGCGCGTTGCATGTCACCGCGGGCCGGATCAACGACATCGTGCGCGAACGACGCGGCATCACGCCCGACACCGCCATGCGGCTCGCGCGTTATTTCGGCGGCGACGCGCAGAGCTGGATGAATCTGCAGCTCATGTACGACATGAAGATTGCCGAACGCGATCTGGCTCGGAATATCAAACGTGAGATTGCACCACGCGAGCCGGCGCATGCCTGAAATCAGCGCGCGCCAAGACACGCGCCCGCATCCCGACGATTTGACCTTGCGAGATCTGATGCTGGCCGCGCGCGCTGCGGCGGGTCTCACGCAAGCGCTGATTGCCGCGCACATGGGCACGACAGAGGCATCTATTGCACGGCTCGAATGCGAACTGGCAAGCGGGGGGCGTTCGCCGTCGATCGACACTTTGCGCAAGTACGCCGCTGCATGTGGCAAGAAGCTCGTGATCTCGTTCGCATGATGACTGCTCATCATGGCCACCCCTGTCGGTGTGCCGACGCGAGCTGATCGCGAGCCCGAACAAGCGCCTCGATCACAGCGTCAAGCTGGTCAGGTTTAAGCTCGATGCCCGCTTTGCCGGCGTTGAGATCTCCGTATTCGTCGAAATACCAGCGACGCACGCTGACGCGCGGCTGCCCCTTATAGGTCGACAGATCGACGACGAGGCGCATGCCTGAATTTGTCTCCAGGCATAGAAGACGGGTTGAATCAGTCACGGAATCGCCCCTCTGTCGAGCGGCTCAAGAATGCAGAGATTGAGCGGTGTCAAAAGCAGCGCATCCCCCCTCGCCTCCGCGTCTTCGTAGGCGAACTGGTAGTGCTGCGCGATGCGCCGTCCACTCTTTGCGCGTTCGCCGCAGAAAATGACGACGCGCCCCGTTGGCGCACGAAAGCGCGCACCCACCCGCAGATCGCTGCGGGCCGCGCGTGTCTTGCCTGAAACCGCTGGCATGAGATCCTCCTAAGCGGTTGTCATCGACTCGGGCCGCATTCGCCCATCCCGGCGCGCATGCACTTGCAGAACATGCCGACTTCACCAAGCGTGCACACTGCATTCGCGTATTTCGCTGACATGTACACATAGTCGATCGCGCCTAGCAACGCGTCGAACTTGTCTAGCGTGATGCCAGCAGGCTGCTTCGCCACGATCTTCGACAGCATCGATTCATCCCATCCCGTCGCCACCAAAATCCTTTGCCTCTTGTCGGGGTCAGCAATCGCCTCCCGGATCGCAAGCTCAAGGCTCGGCCTGCGCATTAGCACAACTTCATTCATCGTTGTTCAACGCCATTCAGGCGCGTTCATAAAGTAAGGAATGCCATTGAACGGCGCAGTCCCTATGATTTGTTCTCGCCGACGATGCACTGCCGGCACTAACGTTATATGGCGGGGGTTCTAACCCAACGTAGAATCGATGGCTCTGACACCTATCAATCCTTTACTGGAGGAACCCCCATGGAAAACACAGAAGCTCACAACCTCAGACCGGGAGCCGCCCTCTCTCTCAAATCTGTAATACGGACCATCGTTGTAGCGATGCCTTTCATAGTGGGCATCCTGCTTTCTGGTTGCTCGCCGGATAGTGCTCTCAAAAGCAGCGCAGAGGATGCGGTAAAGAAAAAGCTGAATGACCCTGATTCGGCGAAGTTCGAAGATGTGTATGTCGTCAAGAAAATCGACAAGGGGCACACATACAGTGTCATCTGCGGTCGGGTGAATGCCAGAAATGCCCTCGGCGGATACATTGGGTTTAGCCGATTCATCGCCATACCGGGGACCAAGGCACCCATTGGCTATGTCAATATCGAAGACAGACGCGACAGATCGCCAACTATCGGCGACGACGGCAAGCCGGAAAAGACCACATTGTTCGAGCTTCTCTGGTGGAACATGCACTGTGTCGATGAGCAGCACGCCCCTACCCACATGGGCAAGTAGCAACTGCATAAGGACCCATGACGCCGCCGGACGTTGCTGCTGACGAATCGGCTGGCGCATCACGCAACCTCCCGCGCGGTCGGTTGGGGTGTCGGCGAGCTGGGTGTGTCGATTAGCTCCGGCCAGATCTCATGCCAGCGATCAGGTCGAAGATCGGCTTTTGATTTGACGATCCGCCCTGTCGCGATCGCCAGCTCGGCAACGCGCCCCGGATTAATGCCGGACGTTTTCCATGCCGTTACGGAGGGCGGCCTGATATCGAGAAGCCTCGCGACGGCCGTGGGCCCGCCCAATAGGCGGATGAGTTGAGTTGCGGTAGCCATGCCTCATGATAGCCATAACTAATACTTCAAGCAAGACACTTCTAACTCCATCACTGTTAGGCTACGCTAATGAGTTCCCTCGCAGACCGGCTGCGTCTCGCCATGGCGGGGCCACCAGAAATCAAACCCGCTGATTTGGCACGAGCCTGCGGTATCAGGCCGCCCTCAGTTAGCGCTTGGTTATCGGGAAAAACAAAGAATATTGAAGGAAGCAATTTACTGGCGGCAGCCGAACTTTTGCACGTTAATCCATGGTGGCTCGCGACCGGCCGAGGTTTGATGCGTGCCAAATATGAATTGGACCCCGGTGGCCCGGCAGCCCAGTCACCAGAGCCATTGTCGGATACCCAAATCGAGATATTGTCTTTGCTTGATGCGTTGACACCAAGTCAACGAGCAGAACTCATCGCCACGCTAAAGCGTCAAGCTGCGGAGAACGATCGCCTGCAGGAAGAACTGCTGAGCCGGAAGCTATCAGTGGTGCCCCCACGGCACGTACCGGAGTCTAAGGTAGGGAGGCCATTGGGGCGGCGGGAACATGTTTCACCAGACAAAAAGAACATCACGAAGTCTTAAGCCGCGCAAGCGGCTTTTTTAACAATCGACTAATAGTTTTTAACAATCACCGGACCAGTCCGAAAACTTCTATCACCGGACCAGATAACAGGAGGTTCAATGACAGCCGCAGGAGCAAAGCCGATCCGGGGCGACAATTCATCGATGCCCCCGCATAATGACGACATGAGTCTTTTCCGAGTCACCTATGACGGCCCCGCCCTCGCCACATCCGAGATGGATGCTCGCGAACTGGCACCTGCACTACTTGCCGTTGCCGATCTTCTGGAAGCTAGCACGCGCGCGTTGTTCGATGGTGCCGCGAAGCCTCAGGTCAACGTCCGGGGTTCGTTCCAGACCGGCAGCTTTAATATCGATTTCGTGCTCGCGACGAATCTGCTCACGCAGATCAAGAGCATGTTCGCGTCGGATGCGGCAACAGCTGCTGCCAATGCCATAGGCATACTTGGCGCCCTTGGTTTTGCCGCAAAAAAAGGGTTCACCGGCCTGATCCAATTCCTCAAATGGCAACGCGACCGGACCATCAAGCGCGTTGATGTACTGGACGACCGGGTATTCGTCACGCTTGAGGAAGATGACGAATCACTGGAGATCGAACTCGAAGTGCTGAGGCTTTTGCGCTCACTCGCCGTTCGCGAAGCGCTCGACCGGGTGCTGGCGCCACTAGACAAACCCGGCGTGGACGTCTTCGCCGTGAGCGAAGGCGATGGGGAGCCAGTCGTGACAGTAAGGCGCACCGAGAGGATGTGGTTTCGCGCCCCGGTCGCCGATGACGAATTGCTGCTCGACGATACGCGCAAGATGGCCTTCTCGATCGTGTCCCTGGCATTCAAGGAAGACAACAAGTGGCGCCTATATGATGGCGCCGCCACGATACACGCTACGATTGCGGACATGGGATTCCTGTCCCGCGTGGACCAGAACCTGATCAGCTTTACCAAAGGCGATATTCTGGTTTGCAACGTGCGCGTGCAACAATGGCAGGCCACTGCTGGCGCGCGCACCGAATACACCGTCGTGGAAGTGCTCGAGCACCGGCCTGCCGCCCGGCAAATTTCCCTCCCCGGCGTCTGATTTACCGTCATTGCCCTGCGCGCGAGGCTTCTTGTTTGGGCCTCCAAATTTCTAGGGCCACTTGCGTGCAAATCCAATCGGCATATTCGCCCGTCCATTCTCGTTCGATCTCGCGTTACCAGTAGTACGTGCCTGAATTGACTTTCCTCAGTCTTAAGGCAACGATTCAAATTCTTGGTTTATTCTGCCGCATAGCCAGCTACCCTCTCTCTGCCGCCGCGCAGGAGGTCGCATGCGCAGCGCAGTCGATCTTGTTGCTATCAAGCGAGAAGCTCGCCTCGCTCGCGATCTTGCGACCTTAGATGCCCTGCGCGCCGAACTCTTGGCCGGCACACTCACCGACGCCCTCGTAGTTACGCGCGATCCACTCAAGCGCCGCAGACTCATCTTGTTGGGCGAAATCGAAGGCGACGACGATGCCGCCATCGCCATTCTCGAGCGCGCGAAGCACGATCTCTGCGCCGACCAATCCGAGCAATAGCGATCACATAAAAAATTAGCTATTTCTATTGCAAATTGAAGTAGGCATGGCTAATATTCCATCCATCACCTCACCGATGGATGAACCATGCAACCCCACACCGTACCGCCGCGCCCGCCAGCCCGGCCCGCCGCCCCGCAGCAACCCGCAGCGATCCTTGCCCGCGTCCTGACGCATGTCGCTAACGGCATCGAAATCCAGCACGCCTATGACGCGGTGTTCGGCACCGGCGCATACGAAAAGCTGACTGCCGAACTTTATGGCGACCTGCGCGCCCGCAGTGCCGCTGACGCGGAGCGCGCGCACATCGCTCAAGTCGCCAAAGGAATGCTGGTCAACGTCGATAAGTGGTCGGGCTCCGATCCATCAGCGACAGAAGCGCATCCCGAGCCGCCTCATTTTTGCGAGACAGACCCTCAAGCAGCCGGTCAACGAACCCATCCGGAGACTGGGTTGCTTCGTTTCGAACTTCGCCTGAGCTGCTACCCCTCCGTAGAAGCTCGGCAATACGATGGAGATCGCGAGACACGTCCTGTTGCACCTGGTCTGGGAGAGACTTAATCAGCATGGCTACAACACCTTCCAGCGCCCTGATTTCATAGCGCAACGCTTCTTCTTGTTCTGAATTAACAGTCACTGGGTGATTCCTTGCAAAAGTGGGTTGATGAAAGCCGTTTTCGAGTTCGGCACTTTCATTATCTCGCAGGGAATCGCCCACCCATTTTGGGATGCGCCATGCACACCTTCCAGTACGTAGTAAAGATCGACGGCCAGCTGCACGAGGGCGTCGTACCCGCTGTCTCCTCGCGCGAAGTCGAAGCTCTGCTCGAGCCCGTCGGCGAGCTCGTCACGGTCTTCAAGCTGTTCGACGGCATCGTTCTCTAAGGAGCGCGGCCATGCACCCGACATTCAACCTACCGCGCACCGACGACGCCGTCCAGTTCCTCACAGAGCGTGCGCAGGCTGCGCACGACGATGCCCATGAGCACGCTGAGTCCCGTCAGGATCGGTTGGCACGGATCACCGCAGAATGCCTGAAACTCCGGCGCGAACGGCTTGATGGCGCCGATCTTGTCGCGGGCATGCCGCCCGATACCGAGAGCAACCGTGCACTGTTGCACGCCGCGGCGCTCGCCGGCGATGAAGCATTCGGTGCAGTGTGCTTTTCATTCATCGCCGACTACATGGCAGGCGAGGCAGCGATCGAGGCTGAGGAGATCGTGGCCCGTCTCGAAGGTGACGCGCGCGAAGACGATCGCGGGCCGCGTGTATATCGGATATGCGGGGAGGATCTGTGAAATACCTCGAAAAATTCCTGATCGTTCTTATCGCCGTGGTCGCTGTGCCCACGATGATCTTCCTTGTTGGACTGTTTTTCGTGATGACCATGCTGTTTCAGCATTCGAGGGAGTTCGTGGCTGGCTTCATCGGCATTGCGATCGCTATCGCGCTACTCGTCTCAACCGGCTACATGGTGGTAAAGCCATGACCGATCACGATTGGTGCGCAGACGATGCGGATCGCCTGCACCGTCTTGTGACCCGCATTTTCGGCGCCTGCTTCATCGGCAGCGCGATCGCCTTCGCAGCACTCGCTTTCTTTCGAGGTTGACTATGCTCCGCCCGTTTCTCATCAAAGTGAATTTGCATGCGCCGATCGTTGGCCTGTTCGTTTCGACCGCTGCTGCCTGGGACGCGTTCATCGACATGGCATCTTCCGAAGGTGAATCGCTCGGTGGGTTCAAGCTGTCAGTCAAGGCGCTGTAACGCGCCGCGCCTTTTCGCATCAATTTAAAGCTCACGAATAGGACTTCTAATGGGAAATGCCCTGACAACGCGCACTGAATTTGGTGCGCAGGAAACAACCGGCGCTATGGTCGAAACAGCATCGACTGCGATCGCCGCGCAGTCGAAGGCGATGGTCGAGGCGCGTTACATCATGGCAATGCGTCAGCCGCGCAATTGGGATCAGGTACGTCAGGACCTTATTGCGGAATGCAAACGGCCGGCGTTCGCGCACAATAAAAGCGCTTGGTATAAGAAGCCTATCGGAAAAGGCGTCGAGGGTCTGGGCATTCGTTTTGTCGAAGTCGCATTGCGTTGCATGAGAAACGTGCTCGTCGAGACAACCATGATCTTCGAGGACGAATCCAAGGAGATCCAGCGCGTCAGCGTGACAGATCTCGAATCGAACCTGACATATCCGCTCGACGTTCGCGTGTCCAAAACAGTGGAGCGCTCAAAGCCAATGGACGACGGCTCCTATATTTCAGTGCGCAAGAACAGCTATGGCAACCTGACCTATACGGTGCCTGCGAACGATGACGACTTGCTCAACAAGCGTGCCGCGCAGATCTCGAAGGCAATTCGTACGCTAGGGCTTCGCATCATTCCTGGGGACCTGCAGGACGAGGCCGAAGTGATCATCAAAGCCATACGCAAAGATGAAGCGGCACGCGACCCTGCTTCCGAGCGCAAACGAATCGCCGATGCATTCATGGATATTGGCGTCAAAGCGTCAGATCTGACCCACTACCTCGGACATACGCTCGATACCTGCTCGCCGGACGAACTGGTTGATCTGCGCGGCATCTACGGCGCCATCAAAGACGGTGAGGCGACTTGGAAGCAGGTCATGGAGAACAAGACCGAGCAATCCGGCGGCACTGAATCTGGCAACGAAAACCACTCGAATGGCACGCCTGCCAGCAATCGCCCTGCAGCCGCGACGTGCAGCGACGACGAGTTCAAGCAGAAGACCGCCGGCTGGCGCAAACAGATCGTCGACAAGAAGAAGACGCCCGACGAGCTGATCGCGATGATCGAGACTCGCCAGAAGCTCACCGAAGAACAGAAGCTGCAGATCGACGCATGGAGCCACGAGAATGACTGACCGGACAATGCACAACCTCGTGCAAGGCAGCGACGAGTGGATGGCGTTTCGCCTGACGCGCTTCGGCGCCAGCGAAGCGGCTGCGATGCTCGGGCTCTCGTCGAAAGTGAAGCGCACCGAGCTGTTGCACATGAAGCACACGGGCAACCCGAAAGAGTTCAGCGATTGGGTTCAGCAGAACATTCTTGACTACGGCCATGAAGTCGAAGCGCTCGCGCGGCCGATCGTCGAGGAAATGATCGGTGACGACCTGTATCCAGTCACCTATTCGGATGGCAACTTGTCCGCCTCGAGCGATGGCCTGACGATGGACGAGATAACCGCTTTCGAGCATAAGCAGTGGAACGATACGTTGGCTGCTTCGATCACCGACGGCGTGCTGCCCGAAGAACACACGCCGCAGGCTCAGCAGGTTTTGATGGTCACCGGGGCAGAACGCCTTATTTTCGCCTGCTCGGATGGCACGCGCGAGCGATTCGTCTGGATGGAAGTACTTCCTGATCCCGCATGGTTCGATCGTCTGCGCGCAGGCTGGGCCCAGTTCGAGAAAGATCTTGCCGACTATCAACCGCGCGAGATCGCCGAGAAGCCGCAGGCCGAGGCAATCATGCAGCTCCCGGCGCTGGCAGTGCAGATCCGCGGCGAAGTTATTACGAGCAACCTGCCCGCGTTCAAGTCGGCAGCCGAGCAGTTCATTGCCAACATTAAGATGGACCTCAAAACCGATGAGGACTTCGTTAATGCAGACGCGACGGTCAAGTTTTGTGAGGCGAAAGAGAAAGAAATCGCGATTGCGATGGATGCGGCGATCGCGCAGATGTCCAGTATTGACGAACTGATGCGCACCGGCAAGTACGTCAGCGAACAGTTGCGCAAGAAGCGTCTCGCGCTGAGCAGTCAGATCGAGCAGCGTAAGAAGCAAATCAAAGAAAGCGCCATCGCCGAGCGTCGACAAAAATACGCCGCCCACGTCGAAGCGCTGAACAACGCGCTGGGCGATGCGAGCATCGTAGTCGCGACTCCGGACTTCGCGGGCGCTATCAAAGGCCTGAAGACCATCGCTAGCGCCAACGATAAACTCGACACGGCGCTCGCCAACGGCAAGATCGACGCCGACGCAGCTGCCCGCGATCTGCGTACGAAGCTGGACTGGTATCAACCGCGCGCCAAGGCTCATGGGTTTCTGTTCAGCGACTTACAGCAACTGATCCAGAAGCCGGCCGAAGACTTCGAACTTGCCGTGACAACTCGCATTGAACAGCACAAGCGAGCCGAGGAAGAACGACGCGCGAGAGAAGCCGCCGCACAGACCTCTGCACCAGCACCCGAGCAGGTCAAAACGGGAGCCTTGCCCGCCGTCCAGAGCGCCCTCCCCATTGATACGCCTGCACCGATAGAGACCGGCGTGCGCTCGCGCCCGGCCGCCGGCGAAATCGTTGCCGTGCTCTCGAGGCACTACGGCGCAAACCCGCGCAATGTCCTGAACTGGCTTTGCACGACGGACTGGCGCGCGGTGCAATCGCAGGGCGAGCAGCACAATGCGCCGCTCCGGCCCTACGACGACATGCTTCGACAAATCCTGAAGTGCTCGGATGCGGAATCCCTTGACGAGCTCGAATACCAGGCGCGCGCCTATCCAGAGTCCCAGCGGATCAAGCTCATGCAAGCGTACGACGATCGTCGTGAAGTGCTATTGGGAGCCTGACATGCGCCACCACAGCACAAGCGAAATGATCCAGCAGCTCGTTGGCATGCTCGGCACAACCGATCTCAGCGATTGGGAGCAAGGCTTTGTAACCACACTTGTTCGCTATGTCGACGCCGGCAAGGTGACCGAGCTCACCGACAAGCAGGTCGAAGCGCTGGATCAGCTGTACTCGCGCTACTTCGCGTAACCACCTTCATCTATTTCCATCCACAGGAGCAGACATGCAAACCAACGCAAGCAACAACATCGTCATGAAGGAAGTCGAGTCGTCGCAGATTCACAGCATCGGCCACGATCCCGAGAAGAATATTTTGGCAGTTCGATTCAAGAACAAGGGCGGCGCGCCTAGTTCGCTGTATCAGTACAGTAATTTTCACGCAGACGAATTCGAGCAGTTCGCATCGGCGGAGTCGATTGGTTCGCACTTCCACAAGCACATCAAGCCGCTTCCGGAACTCTATCCATATGAGCGCATCACCATCGTCACGGAAGAGACCCTTCGCGCGCTGCAACGGCTCGATGCCTGCGACCTCCCTGAAGGTGATCGAGCGCTCCTCGCCCCCGCATTCGCGGCACTGCATGGCGCGAGTGTCATCGCATTGCCCGACGAATTGATTTCGCGCGTGCGTGAGCTCGCCGAGCAATTCCTGTCGGTCGAGTAATGAGGCCATGATGCCGGCGCGCATTCCTGCCTGTCAGATTTCCGTCAGCGAAGCCGAATTTCAGGCGGCGTTCGTCAGGCTCGGATGCAAAGGCTCGCCACAGGATGCGTCAGAAGCGGTGAAGCGCATCGTCATCGCAGCATGCAGAGCGGAAGTCGATCCGACGCCGCAGGCTCGCAAACAACAAATCGCAGCAGCACCGATGCCGCAGGCGCGCCCGTTGCCGGAACCCCGCGATGTTGAGCCTGACCGGAAGTGCCTGGCAGCGAACGATAAAGACTAACCCCGTTGTGGGCGGCTCGTACAGCGCCCATCTTTTTCGAATTCACGACCACTATGACGAACACCATCAGCGGTGAAGGCCGCATCATTTTCCCGCCATTGTCGATGCTCAGCATCTCGCCGCTGAACGCACGCAGAAACGATACGGCACCCGTCGACGAGCTCGCCGCACTGATCAAGTCGCAAACGCTGCTGCAGAATCTGATCGTCGTGCCGCAGCTCAAGGGCAAGAAACTGATCGGCTACGGCGTGGTCGGCGGCGGCCGCCGACTGCGCGCCCTACAGCTGCTCGCTGAGCGTGGCGATCTGGAGCACGACTATCCAGTGCCGTGCATCGAGACAGATGAAGCGCATGCTGAGGCGATGAGCGTCGCCGAGAACAGCGGCCGCTCGCCGATGCATCCGGCCGATGAATTCGAGGCATTCAAGCGCATGTCTGATGCCGGCGAGCCGGTCGAGGATATCGCCGCCGCGTTCGGCGTCGCACCGCTGATCGTGCGTCGACGTCTGCAACTCGCCAAGGTGTCGCCGAAGCTCGTCGAGCGGTACCGCGCCGGCGAAATGAATCTGGAACAGCTGCAGGCCTTTACGCTCACCGATTCCCACAAGCTGCAGGAGCAGGTCTGGGACGGCGCGCCACAGTACATGCGGCATGCACAAAACCTCCGCCAGGCCTTAACCAAGGGCGATATCGAAGCGTCCAGCGACCGCCGGGCAAAGTTCATCGGGCTCGATGCATACGAAGCAGCCGGCGGCCCGGTGCGCCGGGATCTGTTCGGCGGCACCGGGAGCGGATACATCGGCGATGTCGCGCTCCTGCAAAAGCTCACCTCTGAAAAGCTGGATGCTGCAGCCGAAGCGCTCCGCGCAGAAGGCTGGTCATTCGTCACAGTCCACGAGCAGATCGGCTGGAATGAAACGCAGGCATACGGCCGCAGCAAGCCGAAGACGCGTGAGCTGACCGCCGATGAGCAAGCGGAAATTGCACGGCTTGAGGCCGTCGGCCACGACTCCAGCGAAATGCTCAACGCCGATGAGGACGACCAACTCACCGACGGCGAAGCCGACGAGCTCAACCAGGCAATCTACCGCGCGAACGCGCAGATCGTGGAGATCCGGGCTCGCACGGAGACCTATTCCGACCGCCAGAAAAAGACCGCCGGCGTCGTGATGGGCATCTCGCACAACGGCACGCTCGAGATCCACCGCGGCATGATCAAGCCGGTCGACAAGAAGGCGGCAGCGAAGAAAGCCGCGATCGCGGCCGGCGAAGAACCGGAAATGAAAGGGCATAGTGAGGCGCTCGTGCGCAAGCTGACCGCGCACCGCACGGTTGCAATGCAGGCGCACCTCGCAGACTGCCCTCGCCTCGCGCTGGCCACGATCGTTTATGCGCTCCTGAGCCAGATTCTTTTCGCGGGTGGCCACTTCGGCGCCGGCGCCGTCCGGATCAACGCGCACCGGAGTGCCGGGTCGCTGATTGGCGCGGCCGACGACATGGAGACCAGCCGCGCGTGGCTTGAAATGGACGCGCGCCGCGAGGCGCTGATCGCCAGGCTACCAGAAAGCGCCGATGGTCTGCTCACCTGGCTGCACGAGCAATCGACCGACTTCCTGCTCGAGGTGCTGGCGTTCTGCACTGCGTCGTGCATCGACACGATCAGCGGCAGCGAAGAATCGCCCGTCGCGGATGTGTTACTCGCCGAGCTCGGTACCGACATGGCTGACTGGTGGTCGCCGACCGTCGAGAGCTACTTAGGCCAAGTTCCCAAGCCACGGATCATCGGTGCGCTGACCGACGTCGGAATCGATGAGTTCGCACTCAGGGATCTCGACAAGCTGAAGAAAATCGATCTCGCGAAGAAGGCCGAGGAACTGCTCGCCGGGTCGCACTGGCTGCCGGCATTCCTGCGCCCGAAAGAACCGCCCAAGCCTCCGGCGAAGAAGGCGAGATCCAGCAAGCGGGGGGGGGGCTAGTCGAAGCTGACGAGCCGGATCTGCCGATCGAGCGATGCGATCGCACGGTCGATATGTTCGACGACATGGTCGTGATTATTGACAGCACCGAACGCGATTAACCCGCTTTTTCCGCGACATCCTGAGAGAGACCATGAACAAAACCAGCCTGTTCCGGCTGAATCCAAAGAGCAAAAAGCTCTGCTCGTGCTGCGACGAAGTGGCAATCAAGAAACTTGAAATCCAGACATCGTGGTTTCGCGGCGATGATGATGTTTTCCTGCTTTGTCTGACGCATGTTTCCGCCGCCGAGCAGATGAAGTTTGAAGACATTTACTACGACCACGCGATGACGAAGGCGCGTCGCGCGAAAACCGCCCAAAGGACACCCCTTCTATGACCACTATCAACCAACCTGCGGGCGATGAAATGAGCGAGTCAACGCTAGAACTTGCGGCCGAGTTCGGCGTCCACTACAGCGACGATAACAGTTTCGAGTTCGACGCCGACGCACTTGTACGATTCGTCGACGTTCTGCGCGCGGAATTCGCACGCGAACAGCAAGCCGCTCTCGCCGCCGCCCCTCCACCTCGCTCTGCCGCGACTGTGAGCGACGAGCGGGAGGCGTTTGAAGCGGCTATTGACGATGCGCGCACGGTTTTCAAGGATTCGCACCGTGATGCACGGGATGCTATTGAGTATGTGCTTTCTTCGATGCAAGCCCGCGCCGCATCCACGCAAGCCACGGTGACACTGACGCACAAGCAGCGATCAGCCATCAAGTACGCCATTCTCGCCATCAAATCGGTACCAGGCTGGGCCGGCTATCAGGTCGATGAATTACAAGGCCTTCTCGCCACCGCCGAGCAATCCGCGTCCCCCCAAGATGTCGCGACTGTAGCGGCGACAAATGAGCAAGCGCTGCTGGCCGCTGCAGCGTGGGCAAATTCCGACACGCCTATCAGTGAGGCGTTGGCCTATCGAGACGGCTTCAAAGCGGGAGGCGCCTTTCCGCGCGCCAGCGACGCAGCACTGAGCAAAGCGCGGTCCGAGCTGCACGCGATTGCCAAAACTTACGACGATGGCGAGCTGCGGACTCGCACGCTGGAGGCGTACGAAGCAACGTTCGACGCCGCGGCTTCCCTGCCAGCCGCAGACGATCGACCCAATCCAAATGATATTCAGGGCTGGTCAGTCACGGTCAACGTCAATGCTTGCGACATTCTCACGATCGGCCATAACAGCCTGATCGGCATCGACAACATCGAAGACCTTGCGCCTGTCGTCCGGACGTGCGCAGCGCATCTGCTTTCGTTCGTCGGCGCCGGTGCCGATCACGTCGGCAATTCGGTTGCATTGGCTGCCGACGCGAAACGCGGTACTGGTGCGCAGATCCTGTTCGAACGCCAGCTCACATGCGAGGCGATCACTGGCGCGATGGCATTCGGCTACATGGACAAGAATCCGCCGCCGAGTGATGACGAATGGCTTATGCCTTTCTGGAGGATAGGCCGGAGGGAGGCAGAGCTCGAAGCCGCAGCCGCAGCCGCAGCCGCAGCCGCAGCCGTGGGTAATTCTGCGGCACAAGGCAATTGCGTGCCGCCCCTCAGTCCCGCACGCATCTCGGAACTGTGGGATAGCATGCCCGGTGGTGGTGATAGGTTCATGAAGGAATGGGGCTATCAACAGTTCGCGCAGGTTGTTGAGCGTGAAGTGCGCGACTCCATACTCACCGTTCCTCTTCCGCACGCCAGCGATGCGTCGACCGTGCGTACCGAAAACTTCGGACTTTCCGCAATGCAGCTGTCGGCGCTGCGCGACGCTGGCCTCAAACCAGAGGAGATAGCCGGTGAGCCCGACGTGCAGCAAGAGCGCGTTCGCGAACTGCTTCACTGGTTCGCGCGGTTTATCCACGGCAGCGCCAATGGTAGGTGGGCAGTCTCGCATGCATTCGAACTGGCCTATTACATCGCGTCGAACGGTGTCAACCGCACCATCGACATGCAAGCCAGCCTGCAGGCTGCGTATATGGAAGGCGTCAACATCACGGAGAACGACCGAGGCATTCTGGAGCGGATCGGCGCCGTACAACCGCGCGCCAGCGCCGAGAGGTGAATGATGAGCCAGTTCGATCTGTTTAGCGGCTTCATTGAGGATTCGCCCGCGCCGGAGAGTCGACCATGACCCCTGTTGCATTCGCGCGCCGGGATGCCTATACTCCGCTTCAGGTGCGTAGAAACACCTCGAAGAGCGGAATGTCACCCCGAAAGTCAGTGGCATTTTTTACGTCTATTGGTTTTGCTCCAATGGGCGGGATGGAACGGAAATACAAGACCCGTAAGGGGAATACCGTTCGCCGTCTCTTTGCGGTTTCTAACATCCTGCCCACCCTGCGTAGAAACGGGGCCCTAGTCTCAAAGAGGAGCAAAACCATGTCGGCATCAGCCCGAGGCGCGCTCGCGCCTGTTGAGTCACCCTTTTCCTTCGAATTCGAGTCGTATCCGATGCGCGTCATCGTGATCGACGGCGAGCCGTGGTTTGTCGCTGCCGATCTGTGCCATGTACTGAAGATTGCCAATAGTCGGGATGCGCTACTCAAGTTGGATGATGATGAAAAGGGTGTCGGTTTAACCGACACCCTTGGTGGCCAGCAGAACGTCGCCATTGTCAGCGAATCCGGCATGTACACGCTGGTCCTGCGCTGCCGCGACGCTGTCAAGCCCGGCACGCTGCCCCACCGCTTCCGCAAGTGGGTCACCGCCGAAGTCCTGCCGCAGATCCGCAAGACCGGGCAATACGGCAGCGATCCCCTCAAGCTTCTCCAGAACGGCCGCTGGCTCCTGTCGTTTGATGATGACGGCCGCGCCCGACTTTCGCCCGTCGCAGAGGATGCCTTCGTGACGTCGCCCGAGCACATCATGCAGTTGCTCGCCAAGCGCGGCTACATCCTCGCGAAGCCGGCCGACAAATCTGCCTTTGGGGGTCTGCAATGACTTCTTTCAGAGATCTGCTTCCCAACCAGCAATACGCGCTGCTCGAATGCGCGCGCTTCCGGCCAGGCACATACGTCTATAAGCCTAAGACGATGGAAAAGCTCTGCGGCTTGGGGCTGACCTATCAGGCGCAAGGCAATTCATTTTGCCTGACGCAGGATGGCGAAGAACTGGTTCGCGCGATGAAAGACGGTAACAGGAAATGAGCGAGAACAGCAAAATCGAGTGGACCGATCACACGTTTAATCCATGGATTGGATGCGCGAAGGTATCGCCGGGTTGCGACCACTGCTATGCGGAAGTCAGCACGCCGTCGCGCGTCCAGAAGGTCACGTGGGGACCGGGCGAACAGCGGCGCCGCACGTCAGTGGAAAACTGGAAGCAGCCGCAGCGGTGGAACGCGCGACACGCAGAGTTCTTCGCGCATCACGGTCGCCGGCAACGCGTGTTCTGCGCATCGCTCGCGGACGTGTTCGACAACGCCGTCGATCCGGCGTGGCGCGCCGACCTCTTCGAGCTGATTGCCGGCACGCCGAATCTCGATTGGCTGCTGCTGACGAAGCGCATCGGCAATGCTGGAGAGATGATCGTCGATGCGCTGCTGCAGAGGAAAGGCTTGAAGTCTCACGCTCCCTGGCCGTGGCCGAATGTCTGGCTCGGCGCGACGATCGTCAATCAGGAAGAGGCCGACCGGGATATCCCGAAGTTGTTTGCGGTGCCAGCGAGCGTGCGCTTTCTGAGCATGGAGCCACTGCTTGGCCCCGTCGATCTGGCACAGGCGGGAGCCCTATGGTCCGACATGAACAACAATATCATCTACGCTCCAGCACGCAATCTGCGAGGTATCGACTGGTTGATCGCCGGCGGCGAGAGCGGACCCGACGCGCGGCCCATGCATCCGGAGTGGGCTCGCTCGCTGCGCGACCAATGCGCGGCGGCCGGCGTGCCGTTCTTGTTTAAGCAATGGGGAGAATGGTTGCCGGTTGAAACGGACGAAGATAGCTACGCCACAGCAGACGATGGGTCGAAGCGTGAATTGGACGGCCGTTTCCGCATGACTGAACTCGGCGAGCAGCGGTTCTTCCGCACTGGGAAGAAAACCGCGGGCCGCCTTCTTGACGGCCGCACGCACGACGAATTTCCGGAGGCGCGATGAAGGCTCTCTCCATCCGCCAACCCTGGTGCTGGTTGATTCTCCGCCCGGACCTTGCCGGTCCCGCGCGCGCCGCCGCGATCGCTGCCGGCATCCTGAAGGAAATCGAAAATCGCAGTTGGCCGACGAAGGTACGCGGTCGCGTGCTGATTCACGCGTCCAAGGGCATGACGCGCGCGGAGTACGAAGCAGCGCAGGATCCGCTGTGGCCAGTCGGCGGCCCGTCGATCGAACTGCCACCGTTCGACCAGTTGCAGCGCGGCGGAATCGTCGGTGTCGTGACGATCGATGAATGTATCCACCCCGCTGATCGCACGTCGCGCTGGCACGTCGACGGCGCTTTCGGTTTCCATCTGGTCGACGCGAAGCCGCTTCCGTTCGTGGAATGCAAGGGCGCGCTCGACTTCTTCGACGTGCCGGTGGATGTTGCAACACAGCTGAGACAGATGCATGACATGGGGGTGATCCTGTGACCAATCCGGATCTTCTCGACTACATCGCGAGGCAGGGATACTCCCACGTGCGCGAACTGCCCGACGGAACGATCGTGGGGTTGTGCAGGCTGCTGTTCACCACGGGCCTCTGCATTGATCTCGACATCGAGGGATGGGGGCGCCGCTACTGCTTCGAGCGCCGAGAGGATGCGCTGCGCGAGCTCGAAAAGCTGCGCAGCGGAGATGACGTGCCGACCGACTTCGTCGGGCAAAGGACGCGCTGATGCCCTGCACGCCCTTCCGCATGCCCGACGGCACGCGCGGCATCATCTGCAGCCGAGGCCGCCGACGCGCGCCGCCTGCATGCAGCGCCGACTGCTGCCGCAACGAAAGCAGCTTCCAGTGCGATTACCCGGTCGGCGCCAAGAAAACATGCGACCGGCATCTGTGCGGCACGCATGTGCACGAGGTCGCGCCCAACCTTCACTACTGCCCGGAGTGCTTCGCCCGCTTCCAGCGCGAGGGCGGCCGCCTACAGACGGATTTCGATTTCGAGGAGCAACCGTGAAGATCAAACTAGGTGATTGGCTTGCACGCGAATTTCAACCGCCACCGGCTATACGTACAGCCCGCCGCTGGATCAAGGCGGGAAAAATCTATCCGCCTGCTGTGAAGATCGGGATTTCATATTACGTTGAAGAGGGCGCAATATTTCAAGGCGCCATCGCCCGTCCGCGTCTTGCAGAACGGATTCCGAAATAACCATGGCGGCCCGCCCTCGCATGCGCATACGCGCAAACTGGCCAGAACACCTCCGCGAACCGCGGCCCGGCTATTACATCTGGGTCGATCCGCGCGATGGCAAGGCACACATTCTCGGACGTATGCCACTGGCCCAGGCGATCTATGAAGCTCAGGAGGCAAATCTCATTGTCGAGAAAGGCGCGCTCACCCGTTCCCTGGCTGATCGCGTATCGAGGGGCACTAATACGGTGGCAGACCTGATCGCGAAAATGCCAACACAGGGCCTGAAAAAGAGCACGCTGAACACGCGTGGCTATCACGATAAAGCAATCATCAACGCGATCGGCCACATCGAATGTGCGGCGCTGACCACGAAACATATTGCGGACATGCTTGAGGCAATCACTGCCGCTGGAAAAATGCGTACAGCTAAAGCGGTCCGCGACAGGATGCTGGCGATTTGTACGAAAGGCGCAGCCCTCGGATGGATGACCAGCAATCCCGCCACGATCACTGAAAAACCGAAAATCAAGGTGACGCGCCGCCGGCTGACACTCGATGAATTCAATGCCATTTTCGCGAAGGCGCCGGAGGTCGCTGACTGGCTTCAGAATGCGATGCTGCTGGCACTGGTATCCGGTCAGGACCGATCGACCATCGGTCGCTGGGAACGCTCGTTCAACAGGGACGGCGTCGCCAACGTGCAGCGTTCGAAGACCAGCGTGCGCATCGAGATCCCGCTCGAGCTGCGCATGAACGCGGTCAACATGTCGCTGAACGATGTCATCGCGCGTTGCCGGTCAACCGGCGTGGTCAGCAAATATCTGATCCACCACATCCGCAATCAGGGGCGCGCCGTACGTGGCTCGCACGTGAAGCTCGGCAGCATATCCAACGCCTTCGCAGATGCTCGCACGCTGGCCGGCATCATCGGCGACGATGCGCCCACGTTCCATGAAATCCGGAGCCTGTGCAAGCGCCTATACATCGAGCAAGGTGGCATCGACACCAAGGCGCTGCTCGGCCATATGACCGATGCGATGGCCGACCTGTACGCAAACAATCGCGGTCTGGCACCGATCAAAGTCCGAATCAGCGGCGCGTGAGTTCGGAACAAATTCGGAACAAATTCGGAACACCACCCCGAAAACCCCCGCCCAGCAAGGATTTCAGGTAAATCGGCACCAGTTCGGAGATGTACGTGCCGATCGTCACCAGTTCGACGCCGATGCCGACACCGGCGACGAAGCGCCAGAAATTAAGGCCCGTCGCGGTCTCCTGAAACGCCATCACGACGTTCGCCGCGGTGTACCACAGCAGCGACCAGGTGAACACCGCGCGCCGCCCGAAGCGATCCGCGAGGAAACCGCACGCGATCGTGCCGATAAACAGGCCGCCAAACAGCGCGGCGATGAAACTCGCGACGCCGGTCGAGCCGAACAGGCCATGCGTGGTCGCGGTCAACATGCCGCTTTTCACGAGGCCCGGCGCGATATAGCCGGAGTACAGCAGGTCATAGAGTTCGAAGAAGAAGCCGAGGCTCAGCAGCACCACCAGCTTCCAGACGGAGCGCGTGGCAGGCAAGCGGTCGAGGCGCGCCGAAATGCTGCCGGCGTCGAGCGATGCGTGGCCCGCCACCTGCGCGGGCGCGCTGCGCTCGGCGCTGCCGGCCGCGTCAGTGGAATGCGCCACGGTACCGCCGCTGCGCGCGACGGACCCCGCGGGATCGGGGAATGCCATGTTGTCTGTCTCCTTCTGTTGCGACTGCTTTTACGGCAGGGCTGATCGCTTACCGCGGCCGGTTCGATGCCGGCCTTGCGTCTTGTCGCGCGTCGCACGCGCCACGATGGGTCGGCCGGAGTCCGGCCGGCATTCTAGCCGTGCCCGCGTTGCAATTGTTCGAACGTGGTGATTTTTCCGGCCAGCGCGCTCGCCGCGACCGTGTACGGGCTCGCGAGCCAGACGTCGCCAGGTCCCGAACGGCCGGGGAAATTGCGGTTGATCGCGCTGATCGTCACGTCGTTCGGCTTGGCCGATTGTCCCGGTCCGCAGTTTGCGCACGAGCCGCAGCCAGGCATCACGAGCGTCACGCCCGCGCGCTCGAACACCGGCAGATAGCCCTGCTCCTCGCAATACGCGCGCACCGCCATCGTGCCGAATTGCAGATACAAACGCGTGCGCTCGGGCACCCGTAGGCCGTGCTCGACGCCCCAACGCAGCACCTCGTGATAGAAATCGAAGTCCTCGCGCTTGCCCGCGGTGCACGAGCCGCCATACGCGATATCGATCGCGACGTCCTGTTCGAGCCGCGGCGCCGGCACGCCATTGCCGGGGTCGCCCGGACGCGCGAGCATCGGTTCGATCGCGTTCGCATCGATATGGATCGTGTCGCGATAGGTCGCGTCCGCGTCGCTTTTCATCCAACCTTCCAGCACGAAATCGACGCCGCGCCGCTCCTTCAGGAACGCGACCGTGCACTCGTCCGGTTCGACGATGCCGGTGAAGCCGCCGAGTTCCGCGACCATGTTGGTCAGCGTCGCACGTTCGTCGATCGACATCGCGCGCACCGCCGCGCCGCCGTATTCGAACACGAGGCCGATCGCGCCGCCCGAGCGAATCGCCTCCATCCGCAGCAGATGCAGCACGACGTCCTTCGCGGTCACGCCGTCGCGCAACTGCCCGTCGATCTCGATGCGCAGCGTCTCCGGCACTTTGCAGCGCACGTAGCCCGTGACCCAGCTATTGGCGATCTCGGTCGCGCCCGCGCCAAATGCGAGGCAGCCGAGCGCGCCCGAATGCGGCGTGTGCGAATCGGTACCGCATGCTACCTGGCCCGGCAGCGCGTATTGCTCGGCCATCAACGCATGACAGATGCCCTCGGAGCCGGGCACACCATCGAGCGCGCCGTGCGAGCGCACTGGGTAGTCGCGCGAAAACGACGTGTGGCCTTCCATCAGATTCGCGACGCCCGGCAACAGACCGTCGCGCACGTGAGGGATGCTCTGCGACGCGAGCACCAGATGATCCTGGAACGCGATGATGTGATCCGGCGCATGCAGCGGCGCGGGCTTGCCGAACGCCCGATGCATCAGATGCGCGCACATGCCGGTGAAATAGTCATGGCTGAAGCGCCAGTCGGCGGCGATGAACACGCCGTCGCCGCGCTGCGCGCTCGCGGTGCCCGGATGCAGATGACGGTCGATGATCTTCTCGACCAGCGTTTTCGGCTCGGCGCCCGGCGCCTCGTTCGGGGCATCGCTCGCGCGCTCGCCCGGCGCGGGCCACTCCGCAAACCGGCTATACGCGAGCAGCCCGCCGCTGCGGATGATCTGCTGCGTGAGCGAGTCGCGGCCTTTGAGGAATTCGTCGATCGGCATCGCTTCGCCTGCAAGCAGGCGATCGAGCACGGAAAAATCGGTCGTGGTCAGAATGCCGATGTTGTCGCAGTTCTGCTGATAGATACGCTCGAAGCTCTCGGCAACGATCAGGCGAATACCTGCGGACAACTCCGCGAGCGGGCTCGATTCTCGCGACGAGCCCTTGCCGTAGCGCTTGCCGGCCACCGTCACGCGAAAGCCGCCGTCCTTCACCGCATTGCGGCCGATCGGCAGACGGTCGCCGGCCTTGAAGCCGACGTACGGGTACTGGCCGAGGCGCTCGTCGTAGGTGAGCATTACGGTGACGGGCGTGATCTCGTCCGTCGACACGTTGTCGCGCAACGGTCCCGCCGTGTCGCGAGTGAAGTTTTCGCCGGCCAGTTGCGCCTCGATCACGGCCGGGTCTTGCGACAGGTACAGCACGCGGCCGTCCAAACGAATCGTATCGCTCATCACTGCATTCTCCTTGCGCTCACTATACGGTGCGCAAGGCGGATGCCGAAGTGCCGGTGCGGCAACGCTGCCGTCTCGTTTCGCGAATGCTCGATGGCGGAGCCGCGGCGCGCAGTGCGAGTGGTGGAATCGTCTAAGGCGGATTGCCGAGGAACGACACCAGCGCGGCCGCGCTCGCGCTCAACTGCTCGCGCGCCTTGAAGATGATGATCAGATGACGCTCCGCCCACGCATCGGCAAGCGGCAGCAGCCGCACGTCGAGCGTGTTCACGTAGAGCAGGCCGACCGGCTCGGGCACGATCGCGATGCCGAGCCCCGCATGCACCATCCGGCACAGCGCATCGAGACTGCTCACGCGCATCCGCACGTCGAGCTGCTGGCCCGCGCTCGCCGCCTGCTGCGCGAGCAAACGTGTGAGCGCGCTTTCGCTGCGCAAGCCGACGAAGCTGTCGTGCAACAGATCGTCGAAGTTCACCCGCGCCGCGCTGGCGAGCCGATGCCCACCCGGCACGAGCACCGCGAGCCGGTCCTGGCGGTACGGCACCTGCTCGAACGCCTCGCTGCCAGCGACCGGATTGCAGATGCCGAAGTCCGCGCCGTGTTCGTCGACGATACGCAGCACGTCCGCGCTGTTTTCTTCTTCGAGTTCGATCGCTACATCCGGGAACGCGCGGCCGAATGCGGCCACGTCTTCAGGCAAAAACTGCACGATCGACGACAGATTCGCAACCACCCTCACGCGCCCTTTGACGCCCGTCGAAAAGCGCGACAACTCCGCGCTCATCTGCTCTATATTGCCGATGATCGCGAGCGCGTAGCGCAGCACGGTCTCGCCGACCGGCGTCACGGTAATGCCGCGCGACTGCCGTTGAATCACCGGCAGGCCGATCAGCGCCTCGATCTCGGCGATGCGCCGGCTCACCGCCGACGACGCGATGAACTCGCGCTCCGCCGCGCGCGCGATATTGCGCTCCTGGCAAACGGCGACGAACAGACGCAGCGAAGTCAGATCGAGTTTCTTGAGCAGGTTTTCCATGGGACGAGGCGACGGATCTTACGACAATGGCGGCAGATCGCTGGAATCGTGGCCGTTATCGTCTCACGGCACGCGGTGTTGCGCCATTGCGCCGACAGCGGCCCTCACAGCGCATCATGAAAGATGATGCCGACCGTATGCCGATGTCCCGAGCGCAGGCGGCTCACGCCGTGCCGCAGATTCACGCGATACGGCCCGCGCGTACCCTGCACGGGCCGGCTGTTCACGGTGAACACGACCGCGTCGCCCTTCGCGAGCGGCACGACTTCGGCACGCGACTGCATGCGCGGACGCTGCTCGGTCATCACGAACTCGCCGCCTGTGAAGTCGCGCCCCGGCTCCGACAGCAGTACCGCAACCTGCAGCGGGAACACGTGTTCGCCGTACAGATCCTGATGCAGGCAGTTGAAATCGCCCTCGCCGTATTGCAGGATCAGCGGCGTCGGACGCACCTGGCCCGCGTCATGGCAGCGTCGAATGAAATCCGCATGTTTCGGCGGATAGCGCACGTCGATGCCCATCGCCATGTTCCAGCGGTTCGCGACCGGCACGAGGTGCGGATAAAGGGCACCGCGCAAGCCGCCGACGAGCGACGGCAGCGGATACGCAAAGTACTTGTATTCGCCGCGACCGAAGCCGTGGCGCGCCATGACGACGCGGCTGCGATAAAGCGCGTCGCGTGTATAGAGCGCGCTCAGCGCGTCGCATTCGCGGGGCGTCAACAGTTGCGGCACGGCGGCGCAGCCGTACTGATCGAGATCGTGTTCGATCCGCGGCCAGTCGAGTGCGTCGACGCGTTGGTCGATCGTTTGGGTGGGAGCGATTGCGTTCATCGTCGATGAGTGGGCGGCGCGGGCTCGTCGCCCGCGCCATCAAAGTAGGTAGCTCGATGAACTTAGTGTACGAGTGTGGTGGCGGGAAAACACTCCGGGTCTTGCGGTCAAATTCAGCCGCACTGCACGGACGGACGATTCACGCTACGCTGTCGGTATCGTTGCGGCCGCACTTGCCGCCGCCGCATCGCACTTCATTCCGCCAGGACAACCATGAAACAGCAGCTCACCATCGATTTTGTTTCCGACATCGCCTGCCCGTGGTGCGCGATCGGCCTGTCGTCGCTGCAGCTCGCGCTCGCGCGGCTTCAGGACAAAATCGACGCGCGCATCGTCGTGCATCCATTCGAACTGAATCCGCAGATGGGACCGGACGGCGAAGACATCGTCGAGTATCTCGGCAAGAAATACGGCCGCACGGCCGAGCAGATCGCCGAAACGCAGGCGATGATCCGCGAACGCGGCGCGAGCGTCGGCTTCGATTTCGGTCCGCGCATCCGCACCTACAACACGTTCGACGCGCACCGCCTGCTGCATTGGGCCGGCCTGAAGGGCCACCAGTTACCGCTGAAGCTCGCGCTATTGCGCGCGTATCATGCCGACGGCAAGAATCCGGGCAATCATGACGTGCTGGTCGAAGCGGCCCAGTCGGTAGGACTCGACGCCAACGAAGCGCGCGACGTGCTGACGAGCGGCGCGTATGCCGATGAAGTGCGCGAAGCGGAAAAGAACAATCAGGAAACGGGCATTCAATCGGTGCCGTCGATCATTTTCAACCGCCGCTATCTGGTGACCGGCGGCCAGCCGGTCGAGCAATTCGTGCAGGTGATCGAGGAGATCGTGGCGAAAGAGACAGCGTAAGGTTCATCGTCGAAGCGAAGCGTAATGGACGGCCCATTCTGAGTACCTGGCTCACGCATGCACTCGCGAATGCTTGCGTGTTGTCTCTTCAACACATCTGAGCAAAGATAGTCTGGGCCTATTGTCCAAGCCGTCCCGGCTGCTTGCAGCAGGTCTTTCTTATCCCACTGCACGCGCCTTAAAGCCGCTTACAGATAGCTGCAAACGTAGTCCAGCGTTTCGACCACATCGATATCGAAGCGGCTCTTGCCAGGCACCGAGAACGATTCGCCCGCGCCATAGGTCTTCCACTCATCGCTGCCGTCGAGACGGATGCGGCATTTGCCCGCCTGCACTTCCATCAGCTCCGGCGCGTCGGTGCCGAAGTTCAGCGTGCCGGGCAGGATCACGCCGAGCGTCTTGCGCGTGCCGTCGGCGAACAGCACGGTGTGCGACACGCACTTGCCGTCGAAGTACACGTTGGCTCGTTTGACAACAGAAACCTGGTCGAATTGCGTTGCAGCCGTCATGGCGGTCTTCCTCTGGATCATCGTGAATGGATGCGTTGCGGCCCGGTGGGCGCGGCAGACGGCGCGCGATGCGCGCAAGCCGCCCGCGCAGGGCGCCCTGCCGGGCGCGAGCCCGCCATCATACATGGCTATTGATGGCGCCAATACGGTAAAGTCTGCCAGAACCATATCGACACCCACACAGACTCATTCGACCCATGCGCTCTCCCGCTCCTTCCGCCGGCGCCGTATTGTTGTTGATCGATCTGCAACGCGCGATCGATCATCCGAGCTGGGGCGAGCGCAACAATCCCGCAGCCGAGACGCAGGTGAGCCGCTTGCTCGCGCATTGGCGTAGCCGAGGCTGGCCGGTGTGGCATGTGCGGCACGACTCGACGGAGCCTGGGTCGCACTATCGGCCGGGTCAGGCGGGACACGAATTCAAGGCGTCCAACGTGCCGTTGCCCGACGAACCGGTGATTGCGAAACGCACGAATAACGCGTTCATCGGCACGGGACTCGAAGACCGCCTGCGCGCCGCCGGCCACACGACGCTGGTCGTGGCGGGTGTCATCACCAACAACTCGGTCGAGGCCACGGTGCGAATGGCCGGCAACCTCGGTTTCGATACCTATCTCGTGGCCGACGGCTGTTTCACTTTTGCACGGACCGACTGGCACGGAACGCCGCGCAGCGCCGACGACGTTCATGCGATGTCACTGGCCAATCTCGATCATGAGTACTGCGCGGTCGTCACGACGGGCGCGCTATTGGGCAACGGGCAACCGCAATAGCCGCAACGTCGATCTGCTGCGCGGCGAGCGACAATCAGGTGGTACAGGAGGACCTGTGAGAAAAGACAGCGCGAGCACCCTAATTGGCGCCATTGCCGCGGCAGCGATTGCGATCGGCACTGCGACCTGTGCGAATGCGCAAACCAGTGGCGGCATGCCGAACGATGCTTCCGCGCAAAGCCAATCCATGGCGGCATCGCCGGCTCGCAACAGACCCGATAGCGAACTCGCGCGCGACGTGCGGCGCGCGCTCGCACGCACACCGAACCTGCATTCAACGTCGATTCACGTGCAGGCGCGCCGCGGTATCGTGACGCTGACCGGTTGGGTACCGCAGCGCGCTCAGGTGCAACGCGCGGGCAGTGTCGCGAGATCGGTACGCGGGGTCAGACAGGTGAATAACCATTTGAATGTGCGCACGAGAGGTGCCAGCGGTCACTAGCGCAAAACGAATAAAAGAAAGTACTCAGCCCGCCACGAATGCGGCGGCCTGAGTACTTTCTATCGGCCAATCAATCGATGCGTGCGAGTATTCGCCGCGGCGGTCCATTGCTGCGCAACGCCGCCACGACTCGCGCAATACCTCAACGCCACATACGATAGCTGTAGACCGGCGCGCGATACGCATACACGCGCGGCTGCGCCCAATAGACCGGCGGACGATAAACCTGATAAGCGACAGGCGCGGCCGGTTGAACCACCGTTTCCACGACCTGCGGCATTTCATCGTATTGCGCCTGCGGATAAACCGGCACGTACTGCACGGGCGGCTGAGGATAGTCCTGCCGCACGTATACCGGCTGGTTGTCGTAGACCGGCTGCATCTGCGCGTAGGCCGGCGCCTGCTGGTATTGCATTGGCGGCGGCGCGTACTGCGGCTGCTGGTACACCTGCTGATATTGCTGTTGCGGCGGCGGTTGCGGCACCTGACGCTGCGCGTATTGGACCGGCCGCGGCTTCTGAGGCTGCGGCGGAATACTCGTGTACTTCGAGTTATCGTCTTCGGGAACGCCCGGCGGCAGCGGCGGCACGTCGACCCGCGCGACGTCGGTCCTGGCGGGTTGCCGCTGACCGTGATTGTGCGAGTCGATCATTGCCTGGTAATCGGCCTGATCCTGCTTGCCGCGGTTGATATAGCCATTGCGATACGCGCGGGCCACGTCCGACATCTTCGCATTCGGATCTTCTTTCATGCCGTCCGCATTGACCTTGTACTCGTTCGGACTGAGCGAGCCGGCCGGTACCTCGTCGTCGGACGCATAGGCCGCTTCGGGCCCGTCGGCCCACGCTGGATAACACTGCAGCGTTAGCACCGAAGCGACCGTCGTCACCCCGAGCCCCCAAAGCGTCGTTGTTCTCATGATCCACCTCGCGGCCGATTAAGAGTATTGAAAGCCGAAATTTTTACTTGCAGGCGTTGCTATTTGTCTGCGCGTGCAATTGTTATTTTCTAGCACATTCCTTTAACGTCGGCATTATTTTTTCTTTGCAAATGAGCGGTGTAGCGCACGAGTGACACGGCGGCTCCAAAGGCGAGTCAGGAGAAACCCTGAGAGTCAGAGTTGCCGAAATGGACCGTTTGGTACGGCGGCTCCGCACGCCGCCGCGGCGCGATTCTTTTCGCCCTGAATGACGTAGTAGCAACGCGGCCTTTTAGCGCACCATGTCGTATCAAGCGCTACGCGACAACTCGGCTTTCCCTATTGCGCGCACTACCGTTCTCTGCTCGCGCGAAAGTCAAACAATTCGCATAAAGGACGGTCCGCAATTCACGTTGAATACCTTCCGAAAGATTCGCGGATTACGATTCACTTTATCTTTGCACGCGACATTCGATTTGCTGAATACGGACATTTCCGTCCTGTCCCGGAGGCAGCCCATGAAAGACACCGCCACGCCAACCGCCGCGGATCGGGTTCCACTGACCGCCGCGCCTGCATCGAGCGCCGGTGACGACGGCTCGCTGCCGCATCTGCGCGAGATTGCGTCGTTCGGGCACCAGGTGACCGGCGTCGCCGTCGCCGCGGACGGACGCATCTTCGTCAACTTCCCGCGCTGGACAGAAGACGCGCCGATCTCCGTCGGCGTACTCACGCCCGATGGCGACGTCCGTCCCTATCCCGACGATCGATGGAACGGCTGGCGCAATGCCAGGCGTGACGAGTTGAACCCGCAGGATCGCTGGGTCTGCGTGCAGGCGATGCTGTGCGATTCCCAAAACAACCTGTGGGTACTCGACCCCGGCGCGCCGGCCCAGGCGTTCGTCGTGCCGGGTGCCCCTAAATTGGTCCGCATCGATCTTGCGACGGATAGCGTCGTCGGCTGCATTGCGTTCACGCTCGAAATCGCGTCTCAGGGCAGCTATCTGAACGACGTGCGCATCAGTCCCGACGGCCGTTTCGCCTACATCACGGACTCTGGAACACGCGGCGCGATCGTGGTGGTCGATCTCGGCACCGGTCAAGCGCGCCGCGTGCTCGACGGGCATCCGTCGACGCAAACGGATCCGGGCGTCACGGTCCATGCTGGCGGCGCACCATTGCGGCGTCCCGATGGACGCGGCGTCGAATTGGCGGCCGACGGCATCGCGCTCACTCGCGATGGACTGTATCTGTACTGGCAGGCGGTGAAGGGCAAAACGCTTTACCGCGTGCCCACCGAAGCGCTTCGCGATACCACGCTCGCGACCGATGAAGTCGGCAACCGCGTCGAGAAAGTGCTCGAGCATCGCCCCGCCGACGGGCTGCACATCGACCGGACGGGACGCCTGCTGATTACCGCGGTCGAAGAACACGCGGTGAAGGTATGGGACGGCGCGACATTGACGACGTTGCTGCACGAGCCCGGCCTGCGATGGCCGGATACGTTCGCGGAAGGGCCGGACGGCACGATCTACCTGACCGATTCACGCATTCCCGAGATGAACTGGTTCAAGCCGGGCCATCCCGACGCGCTGTCGTCGAGGTTGCTGATCATTGCCGACGCCGCTCCGTCAGCGGCGCCGAACACCAAACCGGGCACGCCGCCCGGCTCGCAAAGCGAAGCGGATCGGAACCGCTCACCCGACTGACGCCACACCGCCGCCGCCGACCGTCCGCGCTGCCCGGCGCGCCGAGGCCGGCCGGGAACGCGCCATGCTAGTGGAGGACAAGAGCTGGCGCGCGCCAGCGCGTCTGCCGTACATGCACGCGCCAAACGGCGCCCGGGGGTCGAGGGATGATCGGCGAAACTTCATTCGCAACGCGCTGCCCGCCTGAAAACGGACAGCCGATGGAGAACGTCGCATGACGATCGGCTGCCCCGAATGCGGCGCGCTCGAAGACATCCCGCCGCTCACCGCCCATACCTACGCGCGTTGCCGCGCCTGTCACTTTCCGCTCGAGCGGCGTAGCGGCCGAAGCCAGACCGCGGCGCTCGCCTGCGCGAGCGCGACCTTCGTATTGCTGTTTCCGGCCAACCTCGCGCCCCTGATGTATGTCCACATGCTCGGCGTCGAACGCTCATCACTGCTGTCGTCGGGCATCGTGCAGATGTGGAACGATGGCTGGTTCATTCTCGCGGTACTGCTCGGCACCTTCGGTATCGTGCTGCCATTCATCCGCTTTGGCGGCCTCGTGATCGTCCTCGCCGCGCTGCGGCTCGGCCGGCGTACCAGAGGAATCGGCGCGCTGTTTCGCTGGACCACCTCGCTCGATATCTGGGCCATGCCCGACGTCTATCTGGTCGGCTGCTTCGTCGGTTACGCGCGCGTGACGCAGAATCTGACCGGCACGATCGCCCCCGGCGGCTACTGCTTCATCGCCGCGGCGCTGCTGTCGATGCTCACGCGCGCGTCGCTCGACCGGAGAACGGTGTGGCGCGCGATCGCCGCGGAAAACGAGTTGCCGGAACATGAAGCGCCGCTGTCCTGCACGGTTTGCGATCTGGTCGTGCCGATGTCGCAGGAGGGGCGCCCCTGCCCTCGCTGCGCACTGACGTTGCGCGCTCGCAAAACCGACGCCGTCGTGCGCGCGGCTGCGCTGTCGCTCGCCGCGCTCGTTCTGACGATCCCGGCCAACTTCTTTCCGATGACCACTTCGATGCAACTCGGGCGGACCCACTCAACCCGGATCATCGACGGCGTCTACCAGCTGTTTCACGCTGGCCTGTGGCCGCTCGGCATTCTGATCATCTGTACGAGCATCGTCATTCCGGTGGCGAAGATTCTCGGCATGGCATGGTTCGTCGTCTCCGTTCGGCGCCGTTCGCGCCGGCATCTGCGGGTCAAGGCGCATCTGTACCGCCTGATCGACGAACTCGGCCGATGGTCGTACGTCGACGTGTTCACGATCGCGGCGTTCGTGCCGCTGGTCCGGTTCGACGGCATCGCCGCGGCGAGACCCGCCATTGGCGCCACCGCGTTCGCGCTGGTCGTGTTTCTGACGATGGCCGCTTCGCGCGCATTCGACCCGCGCCTGATGTGGGACGTCCACCCGCGGAGCAAGCGATGAGCGGCACGCGTCCCCGTCGTTCGCAAGCTCAGGTGCGGCGCAGCTCGTGGCCCGGCTGGATCTGGGCGGTGCCGGTCGCAGCCTTCGCGATGGCCGGATGGCTCGGCGTTCGCGCGTTGATGCATCATGGCGAGACGGTCACGGTAACCTTCGACAACGCGTACGGCATGAAGCCCGACGACACGATCGTCACGCTGCGCGGCGTGAAGGTCGGCGCCGTCTCGGAGATTACGCTCGCGCCCGATGGCCAACACGTGAAAGCCGAGCTCAAGATAGATCGCGCCGAAAAAAAGTATCTGCGCAGCGAGACCAGGTTTTTCCTGCGCGGCGCACACGTTGATCTCAACGATCCAGCGTCGATCAAGGCAGTGCTGTCCGGCCCCGAGATCGTGATGGAGCCCGGGCCCGGCGAACCGGCATCGCGTTTCGACGGAGTCGATCGCCGCCCCGCGCTCGCGCCGGGGCACGGCCCGGTCGTCACCTATCTGGTGCGCTTCGACGGTGCGGTCGGCGACCTGAAGAGTGGTGCCGATGTGCAATTGCGCGGTTTCGACGTGGGCACCGTCACCAGCGTGCGCCTGAACTACGACGCACGCACGGGCGCGCTGAGCACCCCGGTGCAGATCGCGCTGAACCCGTCGCAGCTTGGCATCGTCGGCGCGCCGCCACCGGCCAACGGGAACTGGCGCCCGCTCGTCGACGGCATGCTCACCCGCCTCGTCGCCACAGGCTTGCGCGCGCGGTTGTCGCAAGATCCGCCGCTCGTCGGCGCGGACAAGATCGACCTCGACTTCGTGCAAGGCGCGCCGGTGGCGACGCTCGCCAGCGAGGACGGCCTGCCCGTCATTCCGAGCGTCGCCGCCGCAAATCTCGACACGACGATGGCCAAGGCCAACGAGGTGATCCAGAAAATCGACGATCTCCCGATCCGGCAAACCGGCGAACAGGTCCGCAGTATCGCCGCGCATATCAACGCGCTCAGTTCCTCGCCTCAGATCAAGGACAGCCTGACGCACATCGACCACTCGGTCGCGCAGATCGATCACACGTTGCAGCAGGTCTCGCCACAGATCGGTCCGCTCGTCGCGCAATTGCGCGAGACGGCGAACGCGGCCGATCGCACCGTTGCCGCGGCGAACCGTACGCTAGGCGGCGACGCGTCGAGCCAGAACGACCTGCCTGCCGCCATGCAGGAGCTGACCGACACCGCGCGCTCGATTCGGGCACTGGCCGACTATCTCGACCGCCATCCGGAGGCACTGATCCATGGCAGGCAGCAGGAGGCTCAATGATGACGAGGTCCACGTTCCCCGTCGGACGCGCCGTCGCGGCATCGCTCGCGACGAGCGTCAGGACGGCGGCGTTTGTCGTAACCGTCGCGGCGATGACGCTCGCCGGATGCGGACACAGCATACCGACACGCTATGTGACGTTGAACCCGATGCCCGCCGACGCGCCGCCCGCCACGGCGCCGATCCCACCGATTCAACTGACCGCCGTGCATATTCCCGCGGTGCTCGATCGGCTCGAAGTCGTCACGCTGGCTTCGCAGAACCGGCTGACGATCGACGATAGCGACCTGTGGGGCGCACCGCTCGCTCTGATGATGCGCAAAACGCTTGCCCAGGACTTGCTCATGCGACTGCCCGCCGGATCGTTCGTCGTTCCGGATGCACCCGCGCCGCCCGGCACGCGCGCGCTGGTCGTCACCGTGCTGAATGCCACGGCCGACCCGAGCGGCACGCTGACGCTGCAAGCGGAGTGGACGCTGCTGGCCGGGCACTCGGATCAGGCGTCGCTGCGGCAGCAGGTGACGCTCGACTCCGCGATCAATGGACACGATGCGCTCGCGCAGGCGGCCGCGTTGAGCCGCGTTCTCGGCGATTTGGCCGACCGGATCGCGGCGTCGGTCCTCGCGCACTGACCGACGGCGTCGAGTTCGCTGCCGCGCCGATCACGCAGTACCGTTATCGCCTTTCCTTGCGCAAAGCCGGTTGAAACGCTGCTCGACCACGCGTGTTCCCCATTGCGTGCCTTCCGATTCTTCACTTAGCCGAAAGCCGAATGACTCGTACAGATGACGCGCCGCGTCGAGCCCCTTGAACGTCCATAGATAGGTTTCGTCGAACCGCTCGTCGAAGAAACGCATGGCATGCGACAGCAATTGCCGTCCAATCCCGGCGCCGCGCAAAGAATCGTCGACGATGAACCAGCGCAAATGAGCGACAGCCGTGTCGTTATCTCCGTCGATCACGACAGACGCGAGCGTGCGGCCGTTTTCGACGTATAGCCAAAGCCCTTTACCTTTCAACCGCTTGACGGTCAACGCCAACGGCACAGTAAAGAAGATATGCGACATGAACCCGCCGATAATCACGGCCGGGTCGAAGTAAGCCGGATGGTTTGAACTACACATCGGAACTTCAAATCGGATTGCCCAGCGCACAGCGCTGCCTTGATGCGCGGCCTTTAAACGGCGTCGGGTACCTGACGAGTCTTCAGAAACGCTTCGAGCGTTTCGCCGCGCATGCTCGCGTACACGCCGAGATTGGTGATCTTCACCACACGCGCGAACTTCTCGAGCACGAAGAAAGACACCCCATAACGGATCAGACCGATCCAGTCGGTGTTGTCGACCAGCGTGCGTTCTTCCGGCGTCAGGCCGGCCGCATCGTATGAGGCGGTGCGGTTTTCGAGCCACAGCGCGCGCGCCGACGCTTCGCGCATCTGCCAGAAAAAGCGGTTCAGGCGCATCGCCTTCATGCTCTGGCGGATATCGAACGGATACGTGCCGGTCAGTTCTTCGACGCCAACCAGTTGCGGATTCATTACGCCACCTCTTCTTCGTAGATCGTCACGGCCATCGCGGTGCTGGTCGCCAGGTAGTAGCTGCGATGCAGTTCGCGGACCTTCTGACCCAGCGCCCCGCGCATCGCGAGCCACATGATCGTCTCGACGCTTTCCGCGCCGCCGAGGCGCACGTAATCGACGTGCTTCATCGCGGCAAGACGCTCCGGATCGCTGACGATCAGGTCGAGGAATTCCATGTCCCATTCGGTGTTGTTGAAGCCGCTGCGTTCGCCATGCACCTGGTGCGACAGCCCGCCCGTGCCGACCACCACGACCTTCAGATCCTGCTCGAACGATTCGATCGCGCGACGCAGCGCCTGGCCGAGCCGGTAGCAGCGATTCGCGGTGGGCAGCGGATACTGCAGCACGTTCACTTCGAGCGGCACCAGCGACAGCGGCCAGCCGCCCTGATGCGGCAGCATCAGCGACAGCGGCGAATTGACGCCGTGATCGAGCGGGCGGTCCTGGAAGACGGTCAGATCGAATTCGTCGGCGACCAGTTGTTCGACGATATGGATCGCGAGATCCGGATGACCGGCGATGTCGGGCAGCGGACGCTTGCCGGCGCCTTCATCGGCGAACTCGTGGTTGGGCGACACGCCGAGCGCGAACGTGGGATAGCAGTCGAAGAAGAAGCTGTTCGCGTGGTCGTTGTAGAACATCACCATCACGTCGGGCTTCTGCTCGGCCAGCCACTGCGCCACCGGTTCATAACCCTTGAACATCGGCGCCCATGCCGGTTCGTTCTGCTTGCCCTTGTCGTACGCCAACCCGATCGTGGGTACATGGGACGTGCCGATACCACCAATGATTCTTGCCATATTCGTTCTCTTCCGTCACTTCGTGCTGCTGCCAATCGGATAGGTCGCCAAGTTTACCGCGCTAGTCACCACGACCGTCTTGGGATACAAAGATAGAAATTGTGCCGCGATACGGGAAGCACGGGTATACCTCAGGCAGCGCCGGGTTGACGAGTAAAAACCCGACATTTGCGCGGCCGGAGCGCGGATGAAGCGCTCCCCGACCACGCCGCGCAGGGGCTCCCTCGGTATCCCAAGCCCGCGAGGCAAGCCTTCCGCGACGCCTCGGCATCTCGTCACGCGATAAATAAAACAGATGGCCCGGAAAACAACTCGCAACGCACATTTCCAAGGCTTGGAGCGGTGCTGCACGCATGGCTATACTGCGCTGCTTCCGACGCGCGACGAAACGATGAACGAGACCACCCAGCAAGCGATCGTGCAGACCTTACGCGAGAAGATCCTGTCGGGCGAACTGTCGCCCGGGCAGCGGCTCGTCGAAGCGCAGCTTGCGCAATGGCTCGGCGTGTCGCGCACGCCGCTGCGTTATGCGTTGAGCGTGCTGTCGTCGGAAGGCCTGCTCGATCGTTCAGGCTCGCGCGGTTACGTCGTGCGCCGCTTCAGCGTGCGCGACGTGCTCGACGCGATCGACGTGCGCGGCGTGCTCGAGGGACTCGCCGCGCGCTCGGTCGCCGAAAACGGCGTGAGCCCCGCGCTCGCCGCCGCGCTCGACGACTGCCTGCGTGAAGGCGACGCGATCTTCGAGCAAAAGCATCTGCAAGCAGGCGACGACGTGCGCTACGCGCAGATGAACGGCCGCTTTCATGCGCTGATCGTCGAAGCGGCGCAGAACCAGGCGGTCACGGCCGCGCTCAGTCTGAACGACAAGGTGCCGTTCGTGTCGCCGTTCACGATCGCGTTCGACGAATCCGCGCGCGAGCGTCAATTCATGATGCTGACGTACGCGCATCGCCAGCATCACGCGATCGTCGACGCGCTGAAAAAAGGCGAAGGCGCGCGCGTCGATGCGTTGATGAAGGAGCACACGCAGATCTCGAAGGAAAGTCTGAATCTGTCGCTGCCGTCGTTGCATCTGATCGCGGGCGCGGCATGAGCAACGACACGCTTTCCGCCGCCACCAGCCAGGCGAGCGCCAAAGCGCCGCTGTCGGTCAGCAGCAAGGACCTGCTCAATCTCGCGCAACTGCGCGCATTCCGGCTCGTCGCCGATATGGGCAGCGCGACGCGCGCGGCGGCCGCGTTGTTTCGCGCGCAGTCGGCGGTCACGCGCTCCGTGCAGGAGCTCGAGTCGGCGCTCGGCGAACCGCTGTTCGATCGCGGTCCTTCGGGCATGCTGCCCACTCCGGTCGGCCGCGCGGTGCTGCATCGCTGCGAGCGGATCTTCGCTGAACTCGAAGAACTCGCCCGATGGTGCACCGCGCGACAGACGCGCCGCCGGCCCGTCGCGGAAGGCGCATTGCCCGCGTATCTGCTCAACACGCGGCGGTTGCAACTATTCGCGGCGCTCGCGCGGCATCGGCATATGCCGAGCGCGGCAAAAACCTTCGGCATCAGCCAGCCCGCGGTGAGCACCGCGATCCGGGTACTCGAAAGCGGCTCGGGACTGAGTCTGTTTCACCGCAGCCCGCGCGGCATTCTGCTGACGGCCGAGGGCGAGACGTTCCTGCTTCACGTGCGCCGCGCGCTGAACGAACTGCGCCACGTCCCCGACGATATCGCCGCATTGCACGGCAAGATTCAGGGCTCGGTGACAGTCGGCGCGTTGCCGCTCGGGCGCACGCTGATCCTGCCGAAGGCGATCGCGCGAATGACCTCGGAGAATCCGGGCGTGCGCGTGGTCACCGACGAAAGCGCATACGAGACGCTCGTGGCCGGTCTGCGAGCGGGTGACATCGATTTCATTCTCGGCGCGCTGCGCGACAACGACGCGACGAGCGGCCTGAAAAACGAGCGGCTGATGTCGGAAGACATGGTGGTGCTGGTGCGCCGCGGTCATCCGCTGACTCACGCGCACGATCTGACCATCATGGGTCTGCGCGACGCGCAGTGGATTCTGCCGCGCAGCAACGCGCCGGCGCGTGCGCTGTTCGAAACGCAATTCAAGCGGATGAAGGTGAAGCCGCCTCTGCCGACCGTCGAGACCGCCGACCTCGCGGTGATTCGCGGCCTGCTGCTCGGTACCGACATGGCGGCGGCCTTGTCGGCGCAGCAGCTGCATCACGAGATTCAGTCCGGGCAACTGGTGGTGCTCGATGTACCGCTGCACAACACGCGGCGCGAGATCGGCCTGACGATGCGCGCGGCGGGCACGCCGTCACCGGCCGCGCGCGCATTGATCGACGCGATCCGGCTGTCGGTCGTCGATGTGACGCGCACCGTCAGTATCGGCGCGAACTGAGCACTTCCATTGATCAGGGGCGACACAGAGTTGATGTCGAGTGTGATTTCCCCGATGTACGCGAGGCTTCTTGCGTTGCGCCTGGTTCGTGCGTCCATGGGCATTGGAAAAGGACTTCGTCATAAACCTGCGAAGACGCGCACCGCATTGGACCGCCGCGCATGGAACCGTGCCGGCTCCGGCACGAACCGCAAGCGGAAATAGCATAGCGAATGACGCGTTAATGAAGCATCGCCGTATCACGTGCGGCGACAATTCTCCGACAATAGAAGAGCGCGCACCTCACCACGCGGCGCCTCGAAGACACCCGGAGAAAACGTAATGAACAAACGCCAGTTCCTGACCAGCGCCGCGGCACTGGGCGCGGCGGTCGCGCCCGCATTTGGCGCGAAGCGCGAGCACGCCGAATGCGGGCCGTCTCCGGTCGTCCTGACGATCTCCGGCGCGATCAAGCACAGCAATCGCGGCGCGCTCAATCCCGCTTTCGATCAACTGCTGGCGAAGCACCAGGTGAAGTTTTCGCAAGCGTACGGCGTCGATCTGCCGTGGCTCGCCAGCATGAAGACCGTGACGATCCATCCGACGATCGAATACGATGCGCACATGCATACGTTTAGCGGCCCGCTGCTCACCGACGTGCTCGCAAACGTCGGCGCGCCCGACGCGGGCAGCACGCAAATCGTCATGCACGCGGTCGATGGCTACGCGGTGTTGACGACGCTCGACAAGGTGCGCGAGTATCACTTCATCGTCGCGACACAAATGGACGGCAAGCCGCTGGCGCTCGGCGGCGTGGGGCCGTTATGGGCGATCTACGACGCCGATCAGATTCCCGAACTCGCGGCCAAGCCACTGAAGGACCGCTTCGAATTGTCGCCGTGGGGCCTGTATCACATGCAGCTCACAGAGGCGTCATAGCGCGCCACCGAATCGCTCGACGCACGCCTGCCGCACGCGCTCGACCGAGCTCGCCCACTGACCCAGCGCGAACGAACACGCACCGGCAATATTGAACGCTTCGGCCCGCTGATCGTTCGGCAAGGCGGAATCTTCGAGCTGCGGCGCGACGAGGGGCAACGCGTCGACGAACTGCCCGGCCGAACATAGCGCCACGGCTCGCTGGTTGTCGCCTCGGCCTCAGCGCCCCGAAATAAGCGCTTTTTCACCGTCTAATCCGCCGTTATGCCCGTCATTGCGAATGAAAGGATCGCGCGGTGATGCTAGAATCGCGCCCGTCTTTTCTTCGACGATCATGACTCGACACTCGCGCAACCACCTGACCGCATGGCTTGGCCTCGTCGCCATGTGGCTCGTCGTGTTCGCGCCGCTTGTGAGTCAGTTGCTCGAATCGGGCCGCGCCCACGAGCCGATTGCCGCGCTATGTTCGGCGCTTCACCCGGCTGGTGCAAGCAATGTGAGCGATGCGAGCGTCGTCGCTCAAACCAGCCCCGCGCCCGTGCATCTGAGCCACGACGATGCATTCGGCGCCTGCGGCTACTGTCATCTGCTCGAACATCACGTCGCGATGCCGACGCTCGCCGCCGTCGAGCCGCCGGCCGCGCTGCCGCTGGCCGGCACTGCGCCGCCCACGCTGTCCACCCGCTTCACGCCGCTTGGCGCCTTCCCGTCGGGACGTCCGCGCGCCCCACCTGCCGTTTCCTGATCGCTACCGGTTCTGATCGCGCCTTCGTCGCTCACATCGACGAGGCCTGCGATCGCCTGTTCAATGCATCGAGGAAACGCTCATGTTCAACTTCGCGCTGCGAAGGCTCTCTTATTGCGTCCGTCGTGACGCTGTCTTTTCCGCTCATCGCGCGGTTCGTCGTTCCGTTCTTTGGCCCGCGCTCATGCCTGCCTTCGTGCCGGCTTTCGTCGCAACACCCACGCATGCCGCCGACGCAAACACCGACGCGACGCTGCCCGCCGTCAGCGTCAGTGCGAGCGCAAGCGCGAGCGCCGCACCGCGCGCCGTCGACCCGAACCTGCCGGCCTCCGTCGAAACCGTGACGCGCGATCAGTTCGCGAACTGGAACGTCGTCAACACCGAGGACGTGCTCAAGTACATGCCGAACCTGGCGGTACGCAAGCGCTTTACCGGCGATCTGAATTCGATCATCGCGGTGCGCGGCACCAGCAATACGCAGAGCGCGCGCGGCCTCGTCTATGCGGACGGCTTGCTGCTGAGCAACCTGCTCGGCAATAGCTATTCGTTTCCGCCGCGCTGGTCGATGGTGTATCCCGACGAAATCCAGCAGGTCGACGTAATCTACGGGCCGTTTTCCGCGCTGTATCCGGGCAATTCGCTCGGCGCGACCGTGCTGATCAGCACGCGCATGCCAAAGCAGTTCGAGGCCAACGCCGACGTGAAGGCATTCACGCAGCACTTCAGCCTGTTCGGCGTGAACCAGAGCTTCAACGGCAGCGAAGCGAGCGCGTCGATCGGCGATAGCATCGGCAAGTTCTCGTACCGGCTCGGCGTCAATCATCTCGAGAACACGAGTCAGCCGCTGCAATTCGCAACACTCGCTAAATCGACCACGCCCGCAAAGGCCGGCGACACGCCCGTCACCGGCGCCTATTTCTACAACAACCAGACCAATGCGCCGACGGCCGTGCTCGGTGTGAACGGCGAAGGCATCGAGCACACGGTGCAGGACCAGTTCAAGCTGAAGATGCAGTACGACTTCACGCCGACGCTGCAGGGCGGCTTCACGCTCGGCTACTGGCACCAGACGTACAACAGCGAAACATCGACGTTCCTGCGCGACGCGGCCGGCAACCCTGTGTACAGCGGCAACGTATCGATCAACGGTTACCACTACACGATTCCGGCGGCCGCGTTTGCGCCGGGTGTCGGGCACAGCGAGAACTGGCTCTACGGCGTGTCGCTGAAAACGCGCAACGCGACCGGCTGGAACGGCGAGGCGATCGCCTCGTATTACGACATCGGCAATGGCGTCGCACGCACCGCGAGTGCCGGCGGTCCGGGCAATGGCCCCGGCACCGTGCTGTTCAACGACGGCACCGGCTGGAAGACGCTGGACCTGCGCGGCACCTATACGCCCGCGACGAACCAGCCAGGACTGGCCAATCACGCACTGAGCGTCGGCTACCACTACGACAACTACTTCGTCGACAACCAGACCTACAACACGCTGAACTGGCGCGACGGCGACGCGACCTCGTTCGCCAACGCGTTCACCGGCAAGACGCAGACGCAAGCTCTTTATGCGCAGGACGCGTGGCGCTTTCTGCCGCGCTGGAAGCTCGTCTACGGCGCGCGCTATGAAGACTGGCAAGCCTACGATGGCGCACAGTCGCTACCCGGCACGACGATCGCGTACAGCGATGCCAGCCAGCGCCACCTTTCGCCGAAGGCGTCGCTATCGTTCGATGTCAGCGACGAGCTGACTTTGCGCGCGTCGATCGCTCGCGCGTATCGCTTTCCGACCGCGAGCGAACTGTTCCAGGGGCAAATCAACGGCTCCGCGATCGTCAACAACAATCCATATTTGCAGCCCGAAGACGATCTGTCGAAAGAGCTGAGCGCCGAATGGGCGCATTGGAATGGCGTGTTCCGCTTCTCGCTGTTTCAGGACGACGTGAAGAACACGATCTTCAGTCAGACCGACACCACCGTGATTCCGAGCGTGACGAACTTCCAGAACATCGGCAAGGTTCGCTCGCGCGGCGTCGAAGCAAGCTATTCGGGCGAGGACGTGTTCGTGCGCGGGCTCGATCTGCTCGCGAGCGTCGCGTACACGCAGTCGAAGATCCTCGAGAACGCACGGAATCCGGCCTCGGTCGGCAAGTACTTCTACCGCATTCCGCTGTGGCGCGCGAATCTTGCCGCGACGTATCACTTCGACGCGCGCGCGGCGCTGACGCTCGCTGCGCGTTACTCGGGTCGTCAGTACAACACGCTGACGAATACCGACACGAACCCCAACGTGTTCGGCGGCACCAGCACCTACACGGTTATCGACGCGAAGTTCACGTTCAAGCCGACGAAGCTCAGCGAACTCGGCATCGGCGTCGACAACCTGTTCGACGCGCGCTACTTCGTCTACCACCCGTATCCGGGCCGCACGTTTTATGTCGAAGCGAAGCTGCATATCTAAGCCTGATGCAAGACGCGGCAAACCGCTTGTCGCACACGAACCATCGACCCATTTGCCCGACGAGGATTTCATGTCCACGACTCGAACCGCCGAACGCGCGCGCGCGCAGAACGGTACAACCGCCGCCACGAGCGGCCCGACACATCCAGGCTATCGAACCCTGTGGCGCTGGCACTTTTACGCGGGCCTCTTCGTGATGCCTTTTCTACTCGTGCTCGCCATCACCGGCACGCTGTATTGCTTCCAGCCGCAGATCGAGCCGCTGCTTTATAGACAGCAACTGGTCGTCGCACCGCAAGCCGTGCCGAGGCTGGCCGACAACGCGCTGCTCGCGAAAGCGCGCGCGGCGATGCCGCCCGGCTCGATCGCGACGACCGCCGTGATCACGCGCGATCCGCAACGCAGCGCCGAATTCGTATTTCGTCTCGCGGACGGCTCGCAGCAGAGCATCTATCTGAATCCGTATAGCGGCGATGTGCTGGGCACGCTGAGCGTCGAGCATCGCTTGATGCAGGTGGATCGCATGCTTCATCGCAAGCTGCTGCTCGGCAAGCCCGGCGAACTGCTGATGGAACTGGCCGCATGCTGGACGCTCGTGATGATCGGCACCGGCGTCGCACTATGGTGGCCGCGCGGCAAAACGACCGCGCGCGCGGTGCTGCTGCCGCGCCTGGCGCTGAAAGGACGTCCGCTATGGAAAAGTCTTCACGCGGTGATCGGCATCTGGCTCGCCCTCGGCGCACTTGCGTTCGTATTGACGGGGCTGCCGTGGACCGGCTCGTGGGGCAAACAGTTCAAGGCGTTCGCGACCGCGACGAAGCTTGGCGCTCCGCCGGGCGCGTGGGGCGGTTTGCCGTTGCGCTCCATCGTGCCGGGAACGCCCTCGGACCAAGGGGACCACGCGAGCGTCACGCTCGCGCATGCCACGCGCGCCGACATGGACTCGATGCCCGGCATGGTCATGGACGACCTGCCGTTGCCGCTGACGCCGTGGGCCGCGGGCAACGCGAGCGTGCCCTCTTCCGCGGCCACCGACGCGGCGCAGCCTCTGTCGCTCGGGCATATCGTCGCGCTCGCCGCGTCGCTCGGTATCGCGGACGGCTACCGCATCGTGCTGCCGAACTCCGCAGCCGGCGTCTACACGCTTTCCTATTTCCCCGCGAATCCCAAAGACGAACGCACGTTGTACGTCGACCAATACAGCGGCGCGATCCTGAAGGACATTCGCTACGGCGATTACGGCGCGATCGCGAAGGCCGTGTCGTACGGCACCTCGCTGCATATGGGTCGCTACTTCGGCGTCGCGAATCAGATACTGTGCGCGGCTATTTCGCTCGGCCTTGGCGCGCTCGCTGTGACCGGCTTCGTGATGTGGTGGAAACGTCGGCCGCAACGCTCGCTCGGCGCGCCGTCGCGCGAGCGCGCCGCGCCGCCGATGCGTGGCTGGAAAACCGGCCTCGCGCTTCTCGGCGTCGTTTTCCCGCTGATGGGCGCAACGCTCGTCGCGGTGTGGCTGCTCGACCGGCTGGTTTTCGGCCGTGACTCACGACCGGAACCGAACGGCGTGGCGTGAGATCAAGACGAGCCGGGGCGCACCGCTTGTGCCTCACGAGCGTTTACGATATATTTTGCTCGCTTATGATCGATTCACGCCGAAACGGAGACGAGATCCATGCAGCGAACCCGGGAAGATGCAATCAACGGGCTACTGCCCGAGCAGCGCGAAGCACTGATTCTGGAGCGATTGCGCACGCATGGTCGCGTGCTCGCGGCTGAGCTGGCCGCCGACCTGCAGATCTCCGAGCACACCGTGCGCCGTCATCTGCGCGATCTCGCGGATCAGGGGCACTGCAAGCGCGTGTACGGCGGTGCGCTACTGATGTCGCCCGCCGACAAACCCGCGGCGCTGCGCATGCATGAGGCCGTCGATCGCAAGGCACGCCTTGCCGCGGCGGCCGTATCGATCGTTCGTCCGAAGCAGATCGTGCTGCTCGACGCGGGCACGACGAACGTCGCGATCGCGTCGGCGCTGCCCGACAACGCCGGCCTGACCGTCGTCACGAATTCGCCCGAGGCCTGCGCGCGGCTGCTGAACCGCCCGGGTATCGACGTGATCCTGATCGGCGGCCGCATCGCCGGCGGCGCGGCGGGCTCGCTCGGCGCGACCGCGCTGCTGCAGATCCAGCAGATCCGCGCGGACCTCTGTTTTCTCGGCGCCTGCGCCTTCGACCCCGACGAAGGCGTCGCCGTATTCGACGCAGAGGACGCCGAACTGAAACGCGCGATGGTCAAAGCGAGTAGCCAGATCGCCATCGCACTGACCTCGGAAAAGCTCATGACAGCGGCGCCGTTCGCGGTAGCGCCTGTTTCGGCCGTCGATTATCTGTTCGTCGAAGCGGACGTGCCGGACGCGCGTCTCGCGAGCCTCCGGGCCGTCTGCGATAACGTGATGGCGGCACGCCCATGAACTCACTCGTCAGGGAACGCATCGCGACGCTCGCCGTCTTTCTCGCCAACGGTTTCGGCATCGGCGCATGGGCGGTCGAGGTGCCGCGCATCAAGGAAAGCCTGGCGCTCAGCGACGCCTCGCTCGGCATCGCGCTGTTCTGCTTCGCGCTCGGCGCCATCGTTGCGATGCCGCTCGCGGGACAGCTCGCGCCGCGCGTCGGCAGCGGCCGCGCCACCGCGCTGCTCGGCGCGGCATTCGCGATCGCGCTGCCGTTGCCCGCGCTCGCGCCGGGCATGCTGACGTTGTGCGTGGTGCTGTTTGCGCTTGGCGCGTCGAACGGCGCGCTCGACGTGTCGATGAACGGACATGCGAGCGCGATCGAAACGCGCTGGCGCGCGCCGATCATGTCGTCGTTTCATGCCGCGTGGAGCGCGGGCGGCCTGCTTGGCGCGGCGAGCGGCGCGATGTTGCAGAAAGGCGGCGTCGGCGTCGTGGGCGGGCTGTTCGCGCCCGATCTGTTGATCGCGGCCCTGATCATTTTCGCCGCGTCGTTTGCGTTGCGCGATATCGGTCCGCGCGCGGCCGCCGCGTCGAGCGGCTTCGCATGGCCCGACAGCAGCGTGATGAAACTGGCGCTGCTGGCGTTCATGTGCATGCTCGTCGAAGGCGCGGTGGCCGACTGGAGCGCGGTGTACCTGCGCTCCACGTTGAACCAGGAAGCGAGCGTCGCCGCGATCGGCTACTCCGCGTTCGCGTTTTCGATGGCGGCCTGCCGCATCGCCGGCGACGCATCGGTGCGGCGCTTCGGTTCGAGCAAGGTCGTCGCGCTCGGCGGTCTGATCGCGCTCGCCGGACTCGCGCTCGTGCTGAGCCTGCCGACGGTGTTGACCGCGTGCGTCGGCTTCGCGATGGTCGGCATCGGTCTCGCGAATATCGTTCCGGTGATTTTCAGCGCGGCGGGTCGCTCGAGCGCGACGCCGGCGATCGGCGTGTCGATGGCGGCCACGTTCGGCTATGCGGGCTTTCTGGTCGGGCCGCCGCTGATTGGTTTCGGTGCCGGCGTGGTTGGCCTGCGCGCGGCGCTGGGCGTGCTCGTGATGGCCACGCTGATCGTGTCGCTGCTGGGCGGCAAGGCGGTGCGCGCCGCGCAACCCGCGTAGCCAGCGTTATTTCGCTTTCTTGTCGAGCACGGCAAGCGGCTTGCGAACGGGTAACGCATCGCGTGCCGCATGCTGACCCAATGGCCAGCTGAACGCGCCGAGCAGCGAGCTCGGCTGCGTACCATCGTCGAGACCGGTGGCGGGCCACTCGTGTTTCGCGGGCACCCAACGCGTGCCGAACACGTGATCCCACATCGGCAATAGCTGCGTGAAGTTGTGATTGAAATGCTCGGCGCGAATCGAGTGATGCAGCCGGTGATACTGCGGATTGTTGACCCACGTGACGTAGCGGCCAAGGTCCATGCGCAGATTCAGATGCGCGAAATAGTTGCCGAACATGAACACGATCGAGGTCGCACCGACGATCCACGGCTCGACCTTGAACAGTACGCCGACGAGCGGATAAAGCAGGCAGCCCTTGAGCAGCACTTCTATCCAATGATGCCGCAGCGTGATCGTCACGTTGAAATCCACCGCGCTATGGTGCAGCGAATGCAGCTTCCACAGGATGGGCCACGTGTGCTGCAAGCGATGAAACGCGTATTCGAGGAAATCGATCGTCAGCAGCACGATCACGAACGAAGCTAGCGCGCCCCACCCGCGCGACACCAGCACCACCATCCCGCCGCCGAGTGCATTGACGATCGCGACGCTCGCGGCTGCCGTCAGCGGCTTCGTGGCTTCCGCCAACGCCAGATACAGGCCCGCATACGCCATGTTCAGACGCTGCCCCGCGCGCGATTGCAGCAATGCGGCTGGCCAGCGACGCTCGAGCAACGCACCGACGCCCATCATGACCAGCACGAGCGCGTAGGCTTGCAGCCATAGGCTCGCGTGGTGCAGCAATGCGGGAAACGGGCTCGACGCTAACATGAAATTCCCTGATGCGGCGGTCGTTAGCATGATCTTCGCAGCCCGCCGGCCCGCACGCAAGCGCCCTTTAGCGGGGGCCCGCCGCGAATTCAGCTTCACCCGCGAGCACGGAAAAAAATGGCGGGGTCATCGCTTCACGCCGTCACGATCGCGAGCGGACGTTAGATGCAGCCGTATCGTCCGCTCGCGTCGTCGTTGTTTGTCGACATCCGTTTGCTATTGGCCCCGCCGCACCCCGCAAGTTGCGCCAAGCTCCCCGAGCGCGAATCGCGAGACTTTTGCTGCCGTCGGCATTTGTTCACTGCGTGAAATTCCGGCTGCAACATGTGTAGTTCTTGTGCATTCGTCATTGCAATGGCTATGCCATGCTGGAATGAAGGCCTGCTACGTATGGAGAAATGCCTGCCGGGGCACTTCGAAGCGGGCCTGATCGCACGCAATGCATCGGAAATGAGACGCCGCGGGGATGCCCCGACGCCTTCGTGCTGGCTCGTACACGTCGTTCCACGCGCGCGGGAATACCCGAACGCGCATTGACGGACCAAGGTTTGCGACCCGTACCGGTCAACATGCCGACACGTCATGCGACGAAAGCGCGCCTGAATCATGCGGACCGGCGTGTCGCAAAGTTGAGACGGCAAGCGGCTTACAGCAGCGCGGTCAATTGCGCGACACGCGACTCGAACTGCCGCAATTCATCGCCGGCAAGCGACCTCTTCTGCGGCAGGTCAACCTTGAGCGGATCCTGCGGCACATCGTTCACGTGGACCTCGAAATGCAGATGCGGTCCGGTTGCCCAACCGCTCTTGCCGACATAGCCGATCACCTGATCGCGCATTACGCGGCTGCCGGAGCGCAGTCCTTTCGCGAAGTGCGATAGATGCGCGAACGTCGTAGAAAACGGTGCGGGGTTCTGAATGACGGCCACGTTGCCATAACCGGCCTGACGGCCAATAAAGCGGATTACGCCGCGCGCGGTGGCACGCACGGGCATGACGGCGCAATCGCGCTGCGCCGACGAGAAAACAAGCCGGAATATTCGACTCGGCCGCGCGGACGTCGACCGGGTTACGACAACGAAGCAAGCATGTTCGACAGCCGTCGGACATGGGCCTTGAACGCGTCGCTCGTTTCGCGGTTCGTGGTGGGATTCAGATGCGAGCTTTCGGCGAGTTGCGCCTGCTCGTGAAAGTCGTTGGCGATCCTGCGCTTGATATCGTCGGGCAGCGATCGCACGATGGAGACCAGCAAAGCCTCTTCGGCATGCAGCATGCCGAGAATCGAATGTGTGTCCATACGGGAACCTCCGTGGGGAACATCGTCGGTGCCGGCCGGCAGTGGCGCCGGCGCTCCTCATGTTACCCCGTTGGTTCCGCGTCGTTGGTCGTGCGCGTTACTCGGCGATCGAATAGCGCGACGGACGAGCACGCGGCTGCTCCGCCTCACGCTCGACGCGCGGACTCGCGCCGCGGATGAACAGGACCGCGCAAAACGCGACCATGGCCCAGATGCAAAGAATGACGGTCAAAGCGCTCATGTCAGTTTCCGGTACTTCGGGATAGTACGGCGATGCTGCCGCGTAGGCTGTCAATGCAGCGTGGACCGCTCGGGCGCACCGAACAGCAGCTCATCGATCAGGGCGGTCGTAAACGTCAGCTGCGTTTCGAGCGATTGGCGCGCGGCTTGCGCGCCCGCTTCGTCGCTTCGGGCGATGGCCGCGTGTGCCTGCGTGGCCAGACGCACGATGGCTTCGGAACCGCGTTGCAGTTCGCGCATCGCGCGGTCGTCCGGACCCGGCGTCGGCTGATCCCGTTCCGAGGTGGTGAGTTCCGGCAGGTCGGCGTCGAACCGGTGGGGTTTGTCGTGACGGGAAGACATCCGGGGCTCCTGACGGAAAAGCGCGATATACGCGACGGGACGAACCCAGTGTGCGCCGCCCCCCGCGTTTCAATTCACCGAACAGAAGCCGAATCTGAAGCCAATCCGGGGGCTTCGGGAAAAACGAGGGTTTTTACGGAGCAATTAGCGCAGGTGGGCCGCAAATCCCGTCGCCGGGGCATTGGAATTCGCGGCAGCGGCAGGAAAACGTCTACCTTGCCGGCGCGGAAAAGACTTTGAGCGGCCTCAAGCTGCCGGAACAACGTCGATGCGCAATGCCTCGCCGCCGGCGGCAATCGCCAGCAGGTGATCGACGTTCGGATGCGCGCCCGGACGGTTGCGCGCGTCGGCCGTATGCTCGGCAAACAGCGCGAGGCCGTGTTCGGCCGCCTTCGCGTCGAGCGTGCCGAACGCGCCGCGCAGGTAGTTGTACACCGCGAGCGAGCCCTGCTTGCCAGGTTTGTTCTCGATGCTAGCGACCACGGTACCGCTGCCATTGACCAGATCGATGCGTGCGATGCCGTCGATCGCCGGCATTCTGGCGAGATTTTCCTTGAAAACGTTGCTCGGTTCGATCATTGAAACCACTCCTTCCGTTCTAAAAAATGCATGGCGGGTCGTATCTTATCCGATGGGCGGCGAGCGGGCGAATTGGTGGCCACGACGGATCGGCACGCGCATCTGATACCTGGTGTATTCCTAGTAATTTTTCGCATGGGGACCTGGTACAACCAGCCGAGCGATAACGTGCATCCGTATAGCGCCGCGCTGATCACGGTGCGCGACGGCAAGCGCGTGATCAACCTGAACCTGAGCCAGGCGCCCGACTACAATTCGTACACGCCGTACTATCCGGCGCCGTTCTCGGACAATCTCGCGTATGGCACGACTGACCTCGGCTATGCGCTGATGATTCCGCAGGTCACGTACAACGGCAAAACCTATATCCCGGTCACGTACTACAAAAATCTGAACGTGCAGGAAACCAATGGTCAGGTGGTCGTCACGTTCGACACCGCGAAGTTCAGGCAAGCGGCCAAGAACGCGTTGTACACGACGGATCTCGATCTGCAGGTGCACTCCGTGATGACGTTCGCCAAGGGCTTGATCACGCGCACCGATACGCTGAGCTCGGGCACGTTGACGGGCGGCGCCAGCCGCACGCTGACGTGGACGCTGAAGTACGCCGATCCGGCCTGATAGCGGCAGGCGCCTTCCTTCCTGTTTTCAGGCAGGAAGGCCTCGTTCGATGGTTGATAGGGGTAGCAGCCATACCGGTAGCAGAAGCTGGACTTCGCGAGCCAAGTCGGCGAAGGCAAGCGGCCTCTCGATAGTGCGCGCGCGGCGTTGAATGCCGTTATGCAGCGGGTCAACCCGGCGTCAGCTGAAAAGCGTTGATCGAGAAGTCCGCGTGCGAGCAGCGGTTCGCCGCGCCGAAAAAAAAGCCCGCTTCCGCGGGCAACCCTTCTCTACGCAGCAGCGCCACGCGTGAACAGCATCACCCCTTCGTCGCGCCAAACGTCAGACCCGCGACGAAATGCTTCTGCATCGCAAAGAACATCATGACCGATGGCAGCGCCGCCAGAATCGATCCCGCCGAAACGAGATTCCACGCGGTCGTCCACTGCCCTTTCAGCGCGGCCACGCCGACCGTGATTGGCGCGGCGTCATCGCCTTGCGTCAGACACAAGGCCCAGAAATAGTCGTTCCACACGAACGTGAACACGAGGATCGCCAACGCCGCGAGCGCGGGACGAATCAGCGGCAGCACGATCCTGAAGAACACGGTCCACTCGTTTGCCCCTTCGATGCGCGCCGCCTCGACCAGCTCGAACGGCAGCTGCTTGATGAAGTTGCGCAGGAACAGCGCGCAAAAGCCGGTCTGGAACGACACATGAAACAGAATCAGCGCGCTCACGGTATTGAACAGCCCGAGTTGCAACGACAGATCCCGCACCGGAATCATCAACACCTGAATCGGCACGAAGTTGCCCGCGACGAACGTCGCGAACAACGTCGAATTGCCGCGAAAGCGATAGATCGCCAAGGCAAAGCCCGCCATCGCCGCGAGTGCGATCGAACCCACTACGGAAGGAACCGTAATCAGCACGCTATTCCAGAAGTAATGCAGCATCGGCGACGTCGTCAATGCCTCGCGATAGTTATCGAACATCGCGAAGTGCTTCGGCCATCCCCAGTAGTTGCCCTCGCTCAGTTCTTCGGTCGAACGCACGGACGTGACCAGCACCGCGATCATCGGCAACAGCCAGATCACGAGTGCAATCGGCAATGTCAGTTTGTATGCGCGGCGCGTGGCCGGCTTCCATTTGTCGATCGGAATCGGAAACATCAGCGGCTCCTCATTGCTCGGCGCGCAGCATCCGCCGCAGGTGATAGACGATGTACACGAGCATGATGCCGAACAGCACCACCGCGATCGCCGCCGAATAGCCGATGCGGTAGTACTTGATCGCCTGGTCGTACATGAAATAGGCGAGCACCGTCGAGCTTTCGAACGGACCGCCGCCCGTCATCACCGAAATCAGATCGAAGCTGCGCAGCGCGCCGATGATCGTCACGACGATCGCCATGAACGTCGTAGGCCGCAACTGCGGCAGGATGACATGCCAGAGCATCGACCAGCCCTGCGCGCCTTCCATTCGCGCAGCTTCGATCTGCTCGGCGTTCAACGTGGTCAAGCCGGTCAGATAAAGAATCATGCAATACGCGGTTTGCGGCCACAGCGCCGCGAACACGATGCCGAGCGTCGCATAGCGCGGATCACCGAGCACCGGCACGCCGTGGCCGAGCATCATCGCGAGCAGGCCGAAGGTCGGATCGTAGAACCATGAAAAGATCAGTCCGACCACGACGCCCGACAACACGAATGGCGCGAAAAACAGCGACTTGACGATGCGGATGCCCGCCACCGCCTGATTCAGATACAGCGCGACGGCGAGGCCCATCGGCGGTGCGAGCAAAAACAGCACGAGCCAGATCAGGTTGTTCTTGAGCGCCGTATAGAAGGTGGGCGTATGGACCAGCTCGATATAGTTCGCGAGGCCGACGAAGGTCGGCTCGGTCATCCCATCCCAGTTGAAGAAGCTCAGACGGATCGTCGAGAGGATCGGCCACACCACGTACACGGCCACCATGAAGCAGGCCGGCGCGAGAAACAGGAACGCGGCGCGCCGCTGCCGCCGCGCGGTCGGCGTCGGGCCGCGCCGGCGCGACGCGACCGACGCGCCGCTCAGCGCACCGCTCGACGCCGGCAAGCCCGGGCCGCCGGGTTCAACAGGACCGTCGACGCTACGACGGCTGACGGAATGCGACACGATCAATCTCCCGATCCAATCCGATGCATCGGACAGCGGCCTTGCGGCCGCCGCCGCTCACTTCTTGTAGATACGCTGACGCGTCTGCTCGAGCTGCGCGAGGATGTCGTCCAGTTTCGACGGATCGGAGACGAACTGCTGCATCCCCTTCATCCCTTCGTCGGCCATTTCCTTCGTCATGTCGCGATCGTAGAACTGCGCGATACCACCCTTCGTATTCGACAGGATCTGGAAGCCGATCTTCGAAATCGGATCTTCAGGCTCCGGCGATTTGCTGTTCGCCGACAACGAGCCGAGTCCCTTTGCGAGTTGCGCACCGATCTGAGGCGTCTCGACGAACGCAAGGAACGTGTGCGCATCGGACTTGTTCTTCGCTTTCGACGGAATATGCAGCGATTCGACCGGTCCATCCTCGGCGGTCGGCACCTTGGAGTCGATGATCGGAAACTGGAAGTACCCCATTTGCGGCTTCACGTTGTCCGGGAAACCCGCCGCAATGAACGTCCCCATCAGCATCATGGCAGCCTTGCCCTGGAACAGGAACGGCTGCACCGCGTCGAGATCGTAGGATAGTGAATTGTTGATGAAGTAGCCGTCGTCGATCAGTTGCTTCCACGTCGTATAGACCTTCTTCACGCGCGGATCGGTGTACGGAATTTCGCCGGCCATCAGCTTCTGGTGAAACGCATTGCCGTTCAGGCGCAGATCGAGATAATCGAACCAGCCGGCCAGCGTCCAGGCATCGCGGCCCGCCACCGCGATCGGCGCAATGCCGGCGGCCTTCAGCTTTTTCGCGGCGTCGAGAAACTCGTCCCACGTTTTCGGCTCGCCCTTGATGCCGGCCTTCTCGAACAGGTCCTTGCGATAGAACATCCCCCACGAGTAGTACACGGTCGGCGCGGCATACTGCTTGCCCTTGTACGACGATGCTTCCTTCGTCGACGCATACATGTCGTTCCAGCCGTTCTTCTGCCAGTCGCCGGTCAGATCCTCGAACAGGCCACGCTGCGCGTAATACGCCATACGCTCGCCGTCGTGCCAGTTGACGATATCGGGCGCGACAGTCGAAAGCCAACCCGGCAGCTGAACCTTGTAGGCTTCCTCATCGATGAACGATACCTTCACGTCGATCCCGGGATGCGCCTTCTTGAACTCGTCGACCACCTGCTGCCAAACCGCGCGCTGGCCCGCGCCCTTGTACGCGATGTTCATCGCGAGCGTGCCCGCCTGCGCGGTGCCGACGACCGAGGTCCCCGCGGCAACCGCGGCCAGCGCGAGCGCCAACAGAATCTTGCGTGGTTTCAGTTTCATCCTGACTGTCTCCTTCTTTCCATGGTTTTTACGTCGTTGTCGCTTCTATATCGAATGACTGCGTGGAATTGCCAAGGCCAGACTTCTATTGCGAGCGGTAGACCGCTACCCCTTGCGGCGCCACCTCCCGGGAGCCGATCACGAATGCGTCGTCGGAAATGTCGTCGAGCGTGTGGGTGCTATCGCCATAGTTGAACACATACGTCAGTCCGCCGCGACGGCTGATGCGCACGCTGTCGCCGAGTGCCTGCGTTTCGAGGCCCGCTTCCTGCGCGATGCGCGCGAACAGGCGCACGGTCAAGGCGTCGTCGAACAGGCTCGCGAAGTAGTGATACGCGCCGCTTCGCACGTACGCCGGATGATCGTCCGCGAAACGCGCGCGCACGTCGAATGAAGATGATGCATCGCTGTCGATGAAATCGCGCCAGTGTCGCGCGAAGCCCTCGGCGGCACCGCCCTGCTGTTCGAGCACCACGGCTTCGGTCACGTTCGGCCGCATCGATTCGACGCGCCACACGCGCAGCGGCAGCACCGACGTCAATGCGCCCGGCGGCAGATTCGCCGGAATCCGCAGCTCGCGCGTTTTCGAGCCGGTGCGTGGCCCGAGCACGACCTGCGCGCCCGAGCGTGCGAGACGTTCGGCGAAATCGTCGGGCACGACCGGCAGCGGCGGCACGACGACGAGGCTATAACCATCGAACGATGCATCGGCCGGCACGACATCGACGTCGAGTCCAAGCGCGCGCAAAGCCGAGTAGTACTCGAACGCGAACCGCGGATAGTGAAAGTCCGCGCCCTGCGGATGAATCTCGAACAACCACTTCGCTTCATAGTCGTAGACGAGCGCGACTTTCGAGCGGATCGACGCATTGGCATCGGCGTTCGCGGCGAGCACCGCGTGAATTTCGGACGCCACCCGCGATGCTTCATTGCCGCCGACGTCGAGCCGGTTGTCGGGCGTATTGAGCCCCGCATGCATCTGCTCCTGCGCGAACGGCGCCTGACGCCAGCGGAAATACGACACGCAGCCCGCGCCGTGGGCGAACGCTTCCCAGCTCCACAGCCGCACCATGCCCGGCAGCGGCGCCGGATTCCACTGCGCCCAGTTCACCGGTCCCGGCTGCTGCTCCATCACCCAGAACGGCAGCTTCGACATGCCGCGATACACGTCGTGATTGAACGACGCGAAGTCCGGATGACCGCTGCGCAACCAGCGCGCCTTGATGTCCGGCGCGAACCACTGCTCTTCGAGCGCGCCGAGCGGATAGCTGTCCCACGTTGCGACGTCGAGATCGGCCGCGACCTTGTAGTGATCGAACTCGGTGAAGAGCTGCATGAAGTTGTGCGCGACGGGCCGCCCCGGCGAATGCGCGCGAATGATCTCGACCTGCATGCGGTTGTAGCGCGCCACTTCGTCGGATGCGAAGCGCCGGTAGTCGAGACGATGCGAAGGATGCGCCTCGGTCACGGTGCCGACCGGCGCGTCGATTTCTTCGAAGCCGCGGTACTCCATGCTCCAGAACACTGTGCCCCACGCCTCGTTCAACGCCTGGATCGTGCGATAACGCGCCTTCAGCCACTCGCGAAAGCGCGCGACCGCGGCCGCCGAATAACTGACCACCGTGTGATGACAGCCAAACTCGTTATCGGTCTGCCAGAAAGCGACCGCCGGATGCTTGCCGTAACGCTCGGCCACCGCCGTGCAAATACGACGCGACGCCTCGAAATACGCGGGCGACGAGAAGTCGTAATGACGCCGCGAGCCGAACCCGCGCGGACGTCCATCGGCGCCGACCGGCAGGATCTCCGGATGACGATCGATCAGCCACTTCGGCGGCGTCGCGGTCGGCGTACACATGACGACCTTCAGGCCAGCCGCGCCGAGCACGTCGACGGCGCGATCGAGCCAGCCCCAGTCGTATTCGCCGGGAGTCGGCTCGATCCGGCTCCAGGCGAATTCCGCAATCCGCACCTGCTCGATGCCGAGCGCTTTCATCCGGCGCGCGTCGTCGTCCCACATCGACTCGGGCCAGTGCTCCGGGTAATAACAGACTCCAAGACGCATCCCTATGTCCCCAGTGTTTTTCAAGCGTAGTGTTCGACGGACTCGAGCGACACGGCCGCGAAACCGTCCTCGGTAAACAGATGACAGGCGGTGGACGACACCCGCAGGCTCGCGCGATCGCCTGGAGCGAGGCGCGTGTTGCCGGGCGCCTTGGCGATCAGAACCGCGCCGCCGGGTTGATCGAGGTGCACGTAGCTGTGTTCGCCAAGCTGCTCGACGAGCGATACGGTGCGCGCGAGCACGCCGTCTTGCGACGCGGCCGCATTCGTCGTGGCCGATGCATCGACGAACTCGAGATGCTCGGGACGCACGCCGAGCGTGACCGGCTGCGCTGGCTGCAATCCGGCGCTGCCGACCGGCACACGCACGTTCTCGCCGGTGTGATCGAGCGTGACGAGCACGCCCTGCGCATCGAGTGACGCCACCTTGCCCGGCAGAAAATTCATTCGCGGCGAGCCGATAAAGCCGGCCACGAAGCGGCTTTTCGGGCGGTGATACAGCTCGAGCGGGGCGCCGATTTGCGCGATGCTGCCGTAACGCTCGGTGTCCTTGCCCGAATGCAGCAGCACGATCTTGTCGGCGAGCGTCATCGCTTCGATCTGATCGTGCGTCACGTAGACCACGCTCGCCTTCGCAAACTGCTTATGCAGACGTGCGATTTCGACGCGCGTTTGTCCGCGCAAGGTTGCATCGAGATTGGACAGCGGTTCGTCGAACAGAAACACGCCGGGCTCGCGAACGATCGCGCGGCCAATCGCGACGCGCTGCCGCTGCCCGCCCGACAGCGCCTTCGGCTTGCGCTCGAGCAGTGCCTCGAGTTGCAGGATGCGCGCGGCTTCACGCACCTTGCGCTCGATTTCATCCTTCGGGGTCTTCGCGAGTTTCAGGCCGAACGCCATGTTCTCGAACACGCTCATGTGCGGAAACAGCGCATAGCTCTGGAACACCATCGCTACGCCACGCTGCGCGGCCGGCACGTCGTTGACGATCTTCCCGCCAATCGACAGGTCACCGTCGGTCACATCCTCGAGCCCGGCGATCATGCGCAACAGCGTTGACTTGCCGCAACCCGACGGGCCGAGAAACACGCAGAACTCGTTTTCGCCGATGTCCAGATCGACGTTGCGAATCACCGGCGCACCGTCGCCATACGCCTTCTGCACGCCTCGTAACGAAATGCTCGCCATTGCATCGACTCCGTGATTTAATCGGTGCGAAGTCGGAGATTAAGCGCTTAATCAGCATGACCGAAAAATCGATCGCAAGGCGATCGTTGGTCTGTCTCCGATATCGTTTTGTACGTTGGTTCGATGACAGATGTTGCCGCGCCTCGCGCCGCGACGCAAATGTCGGACAGCCATCCCAAATACTGACCAAATCATGCCCACACTCAGCGAAGTCGCGCGTCATGCCGGCGTCACGCCAGCGACGGTTTCCAACGTGCTGCGCAAGCGCGGCCGCGTTGGCGAAACGACCCGGCAACGCGTGCTCGAGGTAGTCGCGGCGCTCGGCTATCGCCCGCATCTCGCCGCACGCGCGCTCGCCGAGGGCCGCGCGCCGACGCTCGCGCTGATGGTGTCGAGCATCGCGAATCCGTTCTATCCGGAGTTCGCGCTCGCGGTCGAACGCGCTGCGCGCACGAGCGGCCACTTCGTGATCATCTGCAATACCAACGACGATCCGCTAAGCGGCCGCGCGTACCTCGACCAGATCGCCGGCACCTTGTCCGAAGGCGTGCTCGTGACCAACGCGAACCTCGATTTCGCCGATCTGCACAAGACCGAAGCGCGCGGCACGCCGGTCGTGCTGTGCATGTGGGAGCGGCCCACCGAGCCGCCCGGGCTGCCGTGCGTCGCGGTCGATTTCCGGCTGGCCGGCAAGCTGGCTGGCGAGCATCTGCTGGAGCTCGGGCATCGGCGCTTTGGTGCGATCGTCGGCAGCAAGGTGTCGGGCATTCACGTGGCGCGCTTCGAAGGTTTCGTCGACGCGTTGCGCGCGGCCGGTGTGACGAGAAATCGCGTGCGACACGCGGCCGACACGATCCACGGCGGCTACCTGGCGGCCCGCGCGCTGCTCGAAGCCGATCCGCAACTCAGCGCGATCTTCGCGACCAACGATTTGCCTGCGCTCGGCGCGATGCACGCGGCCGCGGATCTGGGCCTGCGCGTGCCGGACGATCTGTCCGTGATCGGCATCACCGACATCCAGCTCGCGCGCGAGTCGCGCCCTGCACTGACGACGGTGGCGGTGCCGACGGTCGAGGTCGCCGGACTTGCAGTGGAACTGCTGCGCGAGCTGATCGAGACTTCGTACGGACAGCCGGGACGCGCCGCGCGGGACATGCCGGCGCCCGTGCCGATGCGGATTTCGTCCGAGCCGAAACTGGTCGTGCGCGCATCGACGGCCGCACCGCGTTCGCGTTGATGTGGCAGTTACAGCCGCGCCGCAACGTTGCAGTTCGTAGCTGTTCGTAGCTGTTCGTAGCTGTTCGTAGCTGTTCGTAGCTGTTGGACCAGGCTCGGCCAGCTTGCCGCGCGTCAACTCGCGTGACGAGGCCGGCGCGCACCGACCGCCAACGCAATGCAGGCCAATCCCGCGGAAACCGCCGCGAACGCGACGTTCGCCCACAAATGTCCGACCCGGGTCGACAGCAGCGCTATGCCGACCGCCGGCAACGAGTTGCCGGTGTAACAGCAGAGCAGATACGCCGATAGCAATTCGGCGCGTTGGTCCGCGGGCGCGATCCGGTTGATCTCCTGCAAACTGCCGCGAAACCCGAGCGCGGCTGCGACGCCGCACAGCGCGGTCGCCGCGCTCAGCACTACGATCGACGCGACGACCTGCGCCGACAGCAGCAACGCGAGACTCGGCGGCAACAGCCACAGTCCGGCGAGCATCGCGGTGCGAGCGGCGAGTTTCGACGTGACCATCACGGTGATCGTGCTCGCGGCGAACAGTTCGGCGACGAGCGCCCCGCTCAGCGCGGGGCTGTGCAGATGCATGCTGTTCGCGATCAGATTGGGCAACAGCGCCGCGAAAAAGCCGAGCAGCGCGAAGGTCGCGAATGCGGTGACGGCAGGCACGACGAATGCCACGCGCAATTGCGCGGGCACGCCGATGCGCGGTGCGAACGACACCTGTGCAAACGTCCGGGCGCGCGCCTGGACCGTTTCGCATGCGAGCGCCGCCAACGCCGCGGTGACCAGAAGCGTCGACAGATAAACGACGAACACCGTGCGCAATGGCCAGGGCGCGAATTGCGCGAGCAGACCAGTCAGCAGCGGTCCCACTCCAAGCCCGGCCAGATTGACCGCCGCGGCAAGACGGCTGGCGGGCGCCTTGTCGGCGCCGGCGTGCAATTCCGCGATCCACGCGGTCGCCGTGGCGGCACCGACGCCGATCGCAAGGCCGCTCGCCGCCCGGGCGACGAAAAGCCACGTCGCATGCGTGGCGAACAGAAAACACATCGTGCTCGCGATCGCGGCTGCGAGCACGAGCAGACTGACCGATCGGCGCCCGGCCTGGTCGGACACGCGACCGAATAGAAACAAAGCGCCGAGATTGCCGATCACGTAGGTCGCGTACACGAGCGTGATCGTCAGATCGGACAAGCCGAACCGGCGTTGATAGAGCGGATAAAGCGGCGTGACCATCGTGCTGCCCGCGTACAGAACGCCGATCACGAGGGCGGCGGCGATCAGCGATGCGCGGGAGCCGAGTCGTCGCTGCCACCAGTGCGAAGGCATGGGTCTCTCCGAAAGGTTCGCATTCTGTCGAGGCAAGCAAGCGCTGTTCCGCCGCAACCTCTCGCAAACATTCATCGCCCACTGAAAAAGCGCGTTACGCACCGCGAATTGCGTTGAAAAACCACCGCTGACATTTCAACCAGCTTTCAGACGAGCCAGGACTTTCCCCAAGCCGAGAAGCGCCGCTTCGCACCGCAGCACGGCGCCAAAGCATTACCACACAAGGCTCTCAGCCTGCACGCGGTTCGCGGCGCGGCGAATTTCCGCGTTCACATTTCCTTGACGAGCAGTCGCGCGCCTGCTGTACTAAATCAACCAAAGTGATTTAGGCGATTTCCTTCGGACCACATTACGTCGAAGCGTCATCGTCAAACGTCAAGCCCGCAGCTTCGCAGTTTCGATCTATCTGCAGTCCCATACGTCGTTGCCAATAACCGGAGGAGCGTCTCATGAATCTGAATTTCCACAGGCGTCCTGTCGCCAGGACAATCGCGTCGATGTGCGCCGCGGCCGCGGCGCTGTGGTGCGCAAGCGCGAGTCAGGCCGCCGACCAGCCCGTCATCGGCCTGATCACGAAGACCGATACGAACCCGTTCTTCGTCAAGATGCGCCAGGGCGCGGACGCGGCCGCGTCGAAAGACGGCGCGAAACTGATCACGGCCGCCGGCAAGTTCGACGGCGACAATGCGAGTCAGGTCACCGCGATCGAAAACATGATGACGGCCGGCGCGAAAGCAATCCTGATCACGCCAAGCGACACCAAGGCGATCGTGCCGAGCATCAAGAAGGCGCGCGCGGCCGGTGTGATGGTCATCGCCCTCGATACGCCGACCGATCCGCAGGACGCAACCGACGCCCTGTTCGCCACCGACAACTTCAAGGCCGGCGTGCTGATCGGCAAATATGCGAAGGCCGCGCTGAACGGCAAGCCCGCGAAGATCGCCACGCTCGATCTCGCGCCGGGCGTGTCGGTCGGCGTGCTGCGCCACAACGGCTTCCTCGAAGGCTTCGGCATCAAGGAAGGCGACCCGTCGATCGTCTGCAGCCAGGACACCCGCGGCGATCAGGCGAAAGGCCAGACGGCGATGGAAAACTGCCTGCAGAAAGCGCCCGACATCAACGTGGTCTACACGATCAACGAACCGGCCGCGGCCGGCGCGTATCGCGCGCTGAAGGCGGCGGGTAAGGACAAGGGCGTGATGATCGTGTCGATCGACGGCGGTTGCGAAGGCGTGCGCAACGTGAAGGCCGGCGCGATCGCGGCGACCTCGCAGCAGTATCCGCTGAAGATGGCCGCGCTCGGCGTCACCGCCGGCGTCGACTACGCGAAGACCGGCAAGAAGGTGTCCGGTTATCACGACACCGGCGTCACGCTGATCACCGACAAGCCGATGTCCGGCATCGACAGCAAAGACACGAAGTTCGGCCTCGACAACTGCTGGGGCAACAAGTAACGCGCATTGCACAGCGGCCCGTTGCGCGTCGCACCGGGCCGCCAATTGATTTGCAGCGTGACCTTCATGTCACGCTCATGTACCGAGGACTGCCATCATGTCGACCCCTTCCGCGCCCGCCGGCCGGCCGCGCCCGTCTTTCACCGAGCACCTGCCGTCGCTGTCCGAAATCGGACCGCTGATCGCGCTGGTGCTGGCCTGCGCATTCTTTGTCTCGCAGAGCAGCCGCTTTCTATCGTTCCAGAACCTGTCGCTGATCCTGCAACAGACGATGGTCGTCGCGGTCATCGCGATCGGCCAGACACTGATCGTGCTGACCGGTGGCATCGATCTGTCCTGCGGCATGGTAATGGCCTTCGGCTCGATCATCATGACGAAGTTCGCGGTCGTGCTCGGCGTGCCGCCGATCCTCGCGATTCTGTGCGGCATCGGCGCCAGCACCTTGTTCGGCTTACTGAACGGTCTGTTGATCACGCGCATCAAGTTGCCGGCGTTCATCGTCACGCTGGGTACGCTGAACATCGCGTTTGCGCTCACGCAGATCTACTCGAACGCGGAAAGCGTGTCGAACCTGCCCGATGCGATCATGTTCCTCGGCAGCACGTTCAGGCTCGGACCGGCGGAAGTCACGTACGGCACCGTGCTGACGCTGCTGATGTATGTGGGCACGTGGTTCGTGCTGCGCGACACGGTGCCCGGCCGGCATCTGTACGCGCTCGGCAACAACGCCGAGGCCGCGCGACTGATGGGCCTGTCGTCGCAGCGGATTCTGCTGACCGTCTACACGCTTGCCGGCGCGATCTACGGCATCGCCGCGCTGCTGTCGGTCGCGCGCACCGGTGTCGGCGATCCGCAGGCCGGGCAAACCGAGAACCTCGACAGTATCACCGCGGTCGTGCTCGGCGGCACGAGTCTGTTCGGTGGACGCGGCTCGATCGTCGGCACCTTGCTTGGAGCGCTGATTGTCGGCGTATTCCGTAACGGCCTGACGCTGATCGGTGTTTCCTCGGTGTACCAGGTATTGATCACCGGCATCCTCGTGATTCTCGCGGTCGCCGCCGATAAACTCTCGCACCGCGGCCGTTGATCCCGCACAGGAGCCTTGTCATGTTGACCTCCACCTCCTCTTCCACGTCCGCTGCGATGCCGGTTCTGCAGGCACGCGGGCTCGTCAAACGTTACGGCAACGTGACCGCGCTCGACGGTTGCGATTTCGAAGTGCTGCCCGGCGAGATCCTCGCGGTGATCGGCGACAACGGCGCGGGCAAATCGTCGCTGATCAAGGCGCTCTCGGGCGCCACGGTGCCCGACGAAGGCGAGATTCTGCTCGACGGCAAACCGGTCAAGTTTCGCAGTCCGCTCGATGCGCGCGCACAAGGCATCGAGACCGTGTACCAGGAACTCGCCGTCGCGCCGGCGATGAGCATCGCCGAAAACCTGTTTCTCGCCCGCGAATTGCTGAAACCCGGCTGGCGCGGCTCGCTGTTCAAGATGATCGACAAGCGCCGCATGCTCGACGAAGCGACGGCCGCCATGAAGGATCTGCAAATCGGCATCCGCTCGATGCGCCAGGCGGTCGAAACGCTGTCCGGCGGCCAGCGCCAGGGCGTCGCCGTTGCACGCAGCGCGGCATTCGCGCGCCACGTGGTGATTCTGGACGAGCCCACCGCCGCGCTCGGCGTGAAGGAAGGCAACATGGTGCTCGAACTGATCCGGCGCGTGCGCGAGCGTGGCCTGCCGGTGATTCTGATCAGCCACAACATGCCGCACGTGTTCGAGATCGCGGACCGCATCCATATCCAGCGGCTCGGCCGGCGCGCGGCGCTCGTCAATACGAAGGACGTGCACATGTCGGAAGCGGTCGCGATCATGACCGGGGCGAAGGAAGCCGACGTGAAGGCGATCGCATGACGCGCCGCCCAATCCGCTGAGCCACGAGGCCGGTACACGACAATGGACACCCCCAGCACCAGCAGGCGTTCGCCGGTCAAACGCACGGTCGGTTCGAATCAGGTCGGCATGCGGCAATTCAACGAGCGCATCGTGCTGCAAACGATCCGCTTGCATGGACCACTGCCGAAGGCCGAGGTCGGCCGCCTCACGCGTCTTTCGATGCAGACGGTGTCGATGATCGTCGACCGGTTGATCGCCGACGGCCTGCTCGAAAAGCACGCGCGCGTGCGCGGCAAGATCGGCCAGCCGTCGGTGCCGATCGCGTTGTGCGCGGACGGCGCGTACATGATCGGGATCAAGGTCGGACGCCGCAGTCTCGACGTGCTCGCGATGGACTTCGCCGGGCGCATCGTATGCCGCGACGTATTCGAGTATGCGTATCCCGATCCGCGCGCGCTGTTCCCCGCGCTCGAAAACAAACTCGCGCGCGTGAACCAGACGCTCGGCGCGAAGGCGGGCAAGGTGGTCGGCGTCGGTGTCGCGGCGCCGTTGTGGCTCGGCGGCTGGCGCGACTTTCTCGGCGCGCCGCCCGACGCGCTCGACGCCTGGAACGACATCGATCTGCGCGCGCGCATCGCGACGATAACCGGCCTGCCCGTCGAGTTCGCCAAAGACACCACGGCCGCCTGCGCGGCCGAACTCGTGATGGGCCAGGGCCGCGGCATCCACAACTTCCTGTATCTGTTCGTCGGCACCTTCATCGGCGGGGGTCTCGTGATCGACGGACGTCTGCATGGCGGTCCGCACGACAACGCGGGCGCGGTCGGTTCGATCCCGCTGCGCGAAGGCGGCGCACGCAAGCCTGCGCGGCAGTTGCTGCACGCGGCATCGGGCTTCGTGCTCGAACGACTGTTCAGCGATGCGGGCGCGCCGGCGGCCGCGGCGCATGATCATCGCGCGTTGTCGCCCGAGTTGTGGCGGCATACCGAGCGATGGCTCGACAGCGCGTGCCCGGCGATCGCGAATGCGCTAACCAATGCGGCCGCGTTGCTCGATCTCGAAGCCGTCGTGATCGACGGCGAGTTCGACCGGCTACTGCTGCGCGAGATCATTCGCCGCACCGAGCGCGTGCTCGATCGTTTCGAATGGGAAGGGATGGTGCGGCCGCAATTGCTCGAAGGCGCGATCGGCGCCGATGCCCGCGCGATGGGCGGTGCGATTCTGCCGCTATATGCGCATTTCGCGCCGGTGCATGAGCTGTTCCTGAAGCCGGCGGCGTCGGAGGCAGGTTATGACGAGCGGTGAGCGATTCACTGCGCGGCAACTTTCGTCGCCGCGGGCGTCGATCCCGCCGGCGCCGCCGTCACGGTTTTCTGAACCGGCTTGTCGAGCAACGGCTGCAACGCCGGCGCCATCGACTTGAGCAACTGCACCGCCAGCGCACTCGTGAAGTCGTAACGCGCGGCATACGGCTCGTGCACCCACGCGGTCAACGTGCCGTAGAAGCGGTCGCCGAGCGCGAACACGAAGGTCGCGCTGCGATTCACCTTGCGCGACTCGATCAACCGCGCGCCCTTCGCGTACACGTTCAAGCGCTGATCGCCGGTGCCGGTCTTGCCATAGACTTCGAGCGTTTCGCCGTTCGGGAACGTCATGCCTTGCGCGAGACGCCTCGCGGTGCCACCCGTCACGACGTCGCGCAACAGCATCCGCACCTCCCCGGCGATCTCCGGCGACACCTGCTGCTGCGGCGCGACCACCGCGCGCCTGAAATGCGTTTCGTACGGCGTATCTTTCGCGAAGTCGATTTGCGTCAGCGTTTCGGTCGGCACCTTGTTGCCGCCGTTCGTGATCACGCCGATCAGTTGCGCGAGCGCCGCCGGACGATCGCCCGAGGCGCCGATCGCCGCCGCATACGACGGCGTCAGCGACGCGAACGGATAGCCGAGCGCCTGCCAGGATTTGCCGATCGCGTCGTAGGCGCGCAACTCGACCATGCGCTTGATGCGGTGATCCTGGGTCACGTGATAGCGCGTCTTGAAGAGCCACGAGTAAGTCGACAGGCGCACGTCCTGGCTCGCGGCTTCGATCTGCGCAAGCGTCGCATCCGGATGCGAGCGCAGGTAGTTCAGCGTCCATAGTTCGAGCGGATGCACACTCGAAATATAGCCGCGGTCGTTCAGGTTGAAGCGGTTGATGCCGTACTTGTCGTACAGATTCGCGAGATCTTCGTCGTCGAGCATCGAAGCCGCCGGCGTGTTCTTCAGCGCCGCGTACATCAACTTGTTGAACCACGCGTTCGATTGATCCGGCGCGACGCTGCGCAACGCGGTCGCCACTTTCGGGGGCGACTTGCGCACCCCGAGCAGCAATAGCGTGATCTGCTGATCAGGCGTCTTGCCGTGGTACTTCGTGTAGAAACGCTTCATGTACACGCGGCTTTCCTGATCGGCGAAACGTGTCAGGTACATCTTGCGGGTCGCCGGATCGCCGAGCCATTGCGACGACGGCCCGGTGGTCTGCACCATTTCATAGTGCACGATATCGCGCATCAGCCGCACGAACACGAGGTTCACCGAATGCTGGAACGCGCGATGCACGGTCAGGATGCGGCTGTTGTCGTCGGACTCGAAGTTCGTGAAGGTCTGCGCGCCGCCGCCCGTAAAGAACGTTTCGCCCGGGCTCGCCGAGTATTTACGCTCGACGGCGGCGTCGAGCATAGGCTGCAGCGAATGGTCGCGCGTGTGCAGCAGATAGTCGATCGCCCAGCGCGTCAGCCGATCGTTCGGATCGGGCGTGATCGCCTTCAGCTCGGCATTGCTCAGCGATGCGTACCGTGTGTGCAAATCGGTGACGATCTGCAGATACGTGATGACGGTGCGCAGTTTCGCGGTCGAGCCGAGGTTCAGGCGCGCGCCGGAATTGATGTCGAACGGCTGGTTCACGCTATCGGTCTGCACGCGCACGAGGTTCGCGTCGCCGTGCCGCTCGAACAGCGTGAAGCTGTAGGCGATATGCGACGGATCGTCGGACCCGCGCAACATTTCGTAGCCGACGAGACCCGCGGCCTTCGCGCCGTCTTTCGTCGCGGCGGCGGCGAGGCGCTCGGCAACGGCCTGTTGCACGTCATTGTTCAGCGTGCCTGTCGCCTGCACGTCGAGGCGGTCCAGTTCATAGAAACTACGCACGCCGAGCGCGGCGAGCAGATGCGAGCGCATCGACGTGACGGCCTTGCGCGACACGAACGAACCGAGATCCGGTGTGCTGCGCGGCGCGCGATGCAGTTCGACGTGCGCCGCCAGCGCCGCGTCGCGCAACTGCTCGGTGATCACGCCGCCACTCGCGAGCAGCCGCATGTAGCTGTCGGTCAGCCGTTCGAGCTCGGGATAGCCGCGCTGCAGAAAAAACGACGGCGCGCGCTGCGCGATCATCAGCGACAGCACTTCGCGAAACGCCAGACCCTGGTCGGGCAGATTTGCTTCGGTCGACGGCGCCTTCAGCAGCCGGTTGGTCTCGCGGAAATCGCGCCCATACCAGGCGGCGAGCCCATCGCCGATACCGTTGATTTCGCCGACGCCGGGCTGCGCGGCAAGCGGCACCGAGTTCAGATAATGGACCACGATCTGTTCGCGCGCGGGCAGCGTTTGCGGTCCGTTCAGATAAGCGCGCACCGACGCCGACGCGATTTGCCGCAGCTTTTCCGGCGGCGTCGCGGTGCGGCCCCCCGCCGAGTGACGGAATTTCTCGATCTGCGTCGCGAGCGTGCTGCCGCCGGGCGTCTGCTGATGACGATTGAACACGCGCGCGCCCTGGTCGACGAGCGCGCGGCTGAAGCGCCCCCAGTCGATCGCCGGATTGCGGTTCGGCTGATCCGGATCGAGCAGATAGCGGTCTTCGATGAACAGCAGCGAGTTCACCACGAGCGGCGGAATCGCGCCGAAGCTGTCGTACACGCGACCGGGAAACTGAGCGCTGTATAGCGGCACGCCGGTGCCGTCGAACAATTGCAGGCCGGCCGTGTCTTTTTCGTCGTAAGGCAGGAACAGGCCGTCATCGGCTAGCGAAAGCATGCGTTCTGAATCGCGCGCCTGCGAGCTGATTTCGAAGCCATGTTGCAACAGACGCTGCTGGATAGCCGGCAACAGCGCGTAGCCGAGGCGCGCGTCGTACGGGCCCTTGTCGGCTTGCGGAAAGCGGATGGAATGACTAGGACCGTCGTTGACCGAAAAAGCGACGTCGCGGGTCAGCTCGGAAAGGTACCGCGCCTGCAGTCGCGAGGTCTCGATTTCGATCTGCACGAGCCGCGCAATCAGCGCCACCGCGAGCAGCAAAAACGCGGCAAGCCCCCATTTGAGCCAACGCCAGCTCCGCACGGGCACGGTGCTGGTCACGCGAAGCGGAAACCGAAGCGGTGGCCGATTCATGGCTGCTCTCCCCGAGCGATGGCCAGGGGGTCGAGCCTGGCTCAGTTCATTCAAAGCAGTGTAGCTCGGAACGAGAAACCCTCATCGGTTCGGATTGATGCGACAGTGTCGCGGCTACAACACCTGCTGGCGTCGGATGACAGAACGCGAACCGGCATGAGATATTGAAGCTCTTTTCACACGAATAACAAACCGCCTTTTCGGGCGGTTTTGCCGTTTCTGGCGGGCCTTGCCGAAAGAAAGTCGCTTTTTGGCTGGCATTCTTACCGGCAACCGGGCGGACAGCGGAGCAACCTGTTTGCGCAGCGCCTAAATTCGCGCTTTCGTCTGTGCACGCAACAGCGCGATAAACCGTTCCGCCGGCGGCGACAGCACGCCGCCCTTGCGCGTGACGATGCCGAACGTCTGCGATGGCGATTTGAGCCTGACCGGCACGACGCGCAGCATCTTGTGCCGCACGAACGGCCCAGCAATTGCGCTCGGCAGCAGCGAAACGAGTTCGGCGCTGCTTTGCAGCAGTGCAACTGTCACGAATGTGGAAGCCGTCGAAATCGGATTGTCGGGCATGTCGAGGCCGGCGAGATCCATCTCGCGTTCGAGCAGCGCATGCAGCGGCATGTGTGACGGATACATGACCCAGCGATGCCCGGCGAGATCGCGCAACATCATCTCGCGGCGCGGCAACGGCACATGCTGATAACCGACCACCACCGCCAACGGCTCGTCGCCGAGCGGCCGATACTGATACTTCGACGGATCGGCCGCGACCGCCGCTCGGCCGACCACCAGATCGAGCCGCCCGTCGTCGAGCTGTGCGAGCATTCGTGCGCTGGTGTCCTCGACCACTTCGATCGACAGAGCCGGTTGCGCCGCATGCAATTGATTCAGCGCGGGCACCACGCAGTCGGGAATCGCGCCCATGATCGCGCCGAGCGCGAGCCGCCCGCCGCGCCCCGAACGAATTTCGGCGACGTCCTGGCAGAGCGCGGTGAGGTCCGACGTCACGACGCGCGCATATCGGATCACGCAATGACCGAGCTGGTTCGGGATCATGCCGCTTTTCGAGCGCTCGAAAAGCGGCGCGTCGAGCATCGATTCGAGCTCCTGCAGCGCCTTGCTCGCCGCCGATTGCGTCATCGACATCACGCCGGCCGCTTTGTGCAGCGATTTGTGATCGTCGAGCGCGATCAGCAGATGCAGCTGCTTCATGCGCAGCTTCGACAGCAGGACGTTGAGCGTGTCTTTCATCGGCGGGGTGAGTCGCAAAAGCGATCACGATATGGAAACAATTCAATATACCCGCGAGGCCCAGCGCCGTATAGTCGCCGAAGGAGACATTCATCCAGTTGCGCCGCCCGTTCGCGGGCTCGAGCGCAATCCTTCCATCCCCGTACGGACCACATCGCCATGAGCCAAGCGTCACACTCTCCCGCCCTGCGCGGCGTCTTCCCCGTCGTGCCGACGATCTTCGACGACGCCGGGCGTCTCGACCTCGAAGGCCAGAAGCGCTGCCTCGATTTCATGATCGACGCCGGCTCGAACGGCCTGTGCATTCTCGCGAACTTCTCCGAGCAGTTCGCGCTGTCCGACGACGAGCGCAACACACTGATGCATCTCGCGCTCGAACACGTCGCGGGCCGCGTGCCGGTGATCGTCACGACCACGCACTTCAGCTCGTACCAGTGCGCGGAGCGCAGCCGCGCAGCGCAGGCCGCGGGCGCCGCGATGGTGATGGTCATGCCGCCGTATCACGGCGCGACGATCCGCATCGGCGAGCGCGGCATCTACGAGTTCTATCGTACGGTGTCCGATGCCATCCAGATTCCGATCATGATCCAGGACGCGGCGGTCAGCGGCACGCCGTTGTCCGCGCCGTTCCTCGCTCGCATGGCGCGCGAGATCGACAACGTGTCGTACTTCAAGATCGAAACGCCGCAGGCCGCGAACAAGCTGCGCGAGCTGATCGAACTGGGCGGCGACGCGATCGTCGGTCCGTGGGACGGCGAGGAAGCGATCACGCTGATGGCCGACCTCGATGCGGGCGCGACCGGCTCGATGACGGGCGGCGGTTATGCCGATGGCATCCGCCTGATCGTCGATGCCTATGCGGCCGGTGATACCGAGGCCGCCGCCGCGCACTATCAGCAGTGGCTGCCGCTGATCAACTACGAGAATCGCCAGGGCGGCCTCGCATCGTGCAAGGCGCTGATGAAAGAAGGCGGCGTGATCGGTTCGGACGCGGTGCGTCACCCGCTGCCGCAGATGCATCCGGCGACGCGCGAAGGGCTGTTGAAGATCGCACGCCGGCTCGATCCGCTGGTGTTGCGCTGGGGTCGATAACGCAGAGCGAAGCGCGGCGGGGCGCCCGTCGACGTGCGGGCTCACGCGGGCTGGACGGGCACACGCGATTGCCGCTAACCTATGGCCCCATGCAAAGTTTCTACGAAGCCACCGTCACCCGCTCCTCCGCCTGCGCGCCGCTCAACGGCCGACGCAGCGCGCACGTCTGCATCGTCGGCGGCGGACTTGCGGGACTCTCCACCGCGCTAGGACTCGCCGAACGCGGCGTCGAAGACGTCGTCGTGCTCGAGGCGCAGCAGGTCGGCTTCGGCGCATCGGGACGCAACGGCGGCTTCGTGTTCGGCGGCTACAGCCTCGATTGCGCCGACCTGCTGAAGACGCTCGGGCCGACTCGCGCGCGCGAACTCTATGCGCTGACCACCGACGCGGTCGAGCTGATGCGCAAGCGAATTGCGCGCTATCGGATCGATTGCGACGCGACCGATGCCGGCGTGATCCTCGCGAACTGGTTCGACGAACCTGCGCGTCTCGAAGCCCAACGGCGTCTGATGCGCGATTCGTTCGGCGTCGACTGGGAACCGATCGCTGCCAACCAACTCGCCGCGCAACTGAAAACGAGCCGCTATCACGGCGGCCTGTTCGAGCGCAACGCGTTCCATTTTCATCCGCTCAAGTACGTTGTCGGCGTCGCCGCGGCGGCCGCGCAAGCGGGCGTGACGATACACGAGCGCTCGCCGGTCGTCAGCTTGCGGCGCGACGGCGCGGGCTTCGTCGTCGAGACGCCGCAAGGTGCGCTCGACGCGCGTCACGTCGTGATGGCAGGCGGCGGCTATGCACGCAACGTGTACGCGCGCGTCGAGCGCGCGGTGCTGCCTATCGCCACCTACGTGATGGCAACGGAGCCGCTCGGCGAACGCTTGCACGACGCAATCGCCACACGCGCCGCGATCTATGACACCCGCTTCGCGTTCGACTACTACCGCCCGTTGCCCGACACGCGCATCCTGTGGGGCGGCCGCATCTCCGTGCGCGACCGCGAGCCCGAGGCGATCGCGCGTCTGTTGCGACAGGACCTGCTGAAGGTCTATCCGCAGCTGTGCGACGTGCGCATCGAGCACGCATGGGGCGGCCTGATGAGCTACGCGCGACACAAGATGCCGCAGATCGGCCAAAGCACGGACGGCGTCTGGTACGCGGTCGGTTTCGGCGGACACGGCATGGCGCCGACCACGGTGTCGGGCGAACTGCTGGCCGCGGCTATCTCCGGTGAACGGCCGGTGCCCGACGCGTTCGCGACCTTCGGCCTCACGCGCACGTACGGCGCGCTCGGCCTCGCGGCCGCGCAGCTCACGTACACCGCGATGCAAACACGCGACGCACTCGCCGCGCGCCGCCGGCCCACGCGCCCGGTCGCGTAAGCGCCACGCAAGCTCCTTCGAGATGCCTTCGTCGATGCCCGGGACCCACGCCAGAGGCCCATTTCGCCATGCTAGAATGCGCCGTCACTGCCGCTCGAAACCACAATGAAAAAGGGAAGCAAGGCCGCCGAGCCTGATACCAACGGCATCGTGTCTGGCACGCCGCACGCCGACGCGCGACGTACCGGCGCCAGGCGTACCGACGCCCCGCGTGTGGACGCCCCACGCAAATACGATCCCGAGCAGACTAAGCGCAACATCCTCGACGTCGCGACCCAGGAGTTCTCCGCGATGGGGCTGACGGGTGCCCGCGTCGACGCGATCGCGGAACGCACGAACACCACCAAGCGCATGCTGTACTACTACTTCGGCAGCAAGGAAGGGTTGTACCAGGCGGTGCTGGAAAAGGTGTATGGAGACATTCGCGCGCTCGAACAGGACCTGCACATCAGCGAACTCGATCCGGTCGAAGGCATGCGCGCGCTGGTCGAATTCACGTTCGACTACCACGACCGCCAGCGCGATTTCGTGCGCCTCGTGACGATCGAAAACATTCACGGCGCGAAGTACGTCGAGCAGGTCAAGACGTTCAAAGGACGCAACGTCACCGTGATTCACACGATCGAGGATCTGCTCGCGCGCGGCATCGCGGCGGGCCAGTTCCGCAGCGACATCGATCCGATCGATCTGCATCTGATGATCAGCTCGCTGTGTTTCCATCGCGTGGGCAACCGGCATACGTTCGGCACCGCGTTTGGGCGCGATCCGTCGCATCCGCGGCTGCGGGCGCGGCATCGGGCGATGATCGTCGATGCGATCTTGCGGTTCGTGAAGAAGGACGATTGACCCGGTTGCGCGGCGACCGGCTGAAATGGAAACGGGATGTGGTGAAAGCCACATCCCGTTTTTTATCGCTTCGAGAAACGCAGCGCGTTCAGCGGCTTACTGCCCCGCCAAACCGGTGACGGCAGTCGACGTGGTTGCCGCCGCACCGCGACGACAACCGGGGATTCGAAGGGAACTACGACCGTCACATGAAGCGACGGCTCAGCGGGAAGACTCAATCCACCAGCACGATCCGCTTGATATCGCCGACGACGAAGATATACGACAGCGCGCCGATCAACGCGATGACACCGATAAACACCAGCGCGCCCACGAACGAACCGGTCGCCGCGACGATCAGGCCCACCACGAGCGGCGTCACGATCCCCGCCAGGTTCGCGGCGAAGTTGAAGATGCCGCCGGTCACGCCGAGCAGGCCCTCAGGCGCGATATCCGACACCAGCGTCCAGCCGAGCGCGGCCATGCCCTGCGCGAAGAACGCCACCGACAGAATCGCGATCACCACGACGTTGCTCTGGACATAGTTGGCGAGAATGATCGTCGACGCGAGCAGCAGACCCGCGATGATCGGCAGCTTGCGCGCGACGTTCGGCGATTTGCCACGGCGCAGCAGCCAGTCGGAGAACACGCCGCCGAACATCACGCCGATCGAAGCCGCGATGAACGGCATGATCGCGAAGAAGCCGATCTTCAGCCACGCCATATGACGTTCGGTGGCGAGATACGTCGGGAACCACGTGAGGAAGAACACCAGCGTCGAATTGCCCGCGAACTGGCCGAGGCAGATGCCGGTCAACTGGCGATGCTTGAGCAGTTGGCCAATCGTGCCCCATTGGAAGCCGCTCTTCTTCGATGCCGCAGCATCGGCTGCACCCGCGGCTGCACCCGCGACATCCTTGTTGCGTTGCGTGAGACCGCCGCCCGCCTCGATATAGTCGAGCTCTTCCTGATTCGCCGACGGATGATCGCTCGGCTCGCGATACAGCAGCCACCACACCACGCCGAACGCGATACCGACGCCGCCGACCACGAGGAACAGCGAGCGCCAGCCGAATGCGCCCATCAGCATGAACAGGAACGGGCTGAAAAACGCGAGGCCGATATATTCGCCGACCGTGTAGGTGCCGGTCGCCATCGCGCGCTCGCTTTGCGGAAACCACGTGGCGACCACGCGGCTATTGGTCGGAAAGCATGGCGCCTCCGAAACGCCAAGGCCGAGACGGAAGGCGAACAGCCCGCCGATGCTCCCCACGAGCCCTTGCGCGAGCGTGCAGAGCGACCAGAACGTCATCGACAGGAAGTATGTGAGCTTGCTGCCGAAGCGGTCGAGAAACAGGCCGCCCGGAATCTGCGAGGCCACGTAGCTCCACGAAAACACCGAGAACAGCAGGCCCATCAGCGCGGCGTTGATGCCGAGCTCCTTCGTCAGCTGCGGTGCCGCGATGCCGAGCACGGTGCGGTCGAGATAGTTGATCATCGTGCCGACCGCGAGCAGCGCGAGGATCTTGTAACGGGCTTTCGAACGGCGCGCGGGGCTCGCCGCCTTGTTCTGCGCGGGCGAGCCCGCGGAGCTGGATTGGAACGATTGCGTCATGGCGTGCTTGTCTCCTCGATCAGCTTGGGTGCCGGTCTCTACGCGGCCGGTTAGCGTTGCAACAACGATTGAAAGTGGGTGTAGACGCGCTCGGCGTCCGGCTCGAGGCCCGTGAAAATACGCATGGCGTCGACCGCCTGGTAGACCGCCATGCCGCCGCCACTCAGCGTGCGGCAGCCAAGCGCCTCGGCCGCCTGCAGCAGCGCGGTGCGAATCGGAAAATAGACGATGTCGGCGACCCACAGGTCGCGGTGCAGCAATTCGGCCGGCAGCGGCAGGCCCGGGATTTTAGCCATACCGGTCGGGGTAGCGTGAATCAGGCCTTGCGCGGCGCCGAGCGATTCTTCGAGCGACGTGCCCGCGCTGACCCTGGCTTTCGGGAAACGCGCCTGTAACTCGTCGGCGAGCGACTGCGCGCGGGCGGCATCGACGTCGAACAGCGTCAGCGAGTGCGCGCCCATGTTCAGCGCCGCATGCGCGACCGCCGCGCCGGCGCCGCCGGCGCCAAGCTGCACGACGCGTTCCAGCGACACGTCCGGCAGGCCGCGCTGGAACGCACGCGCGAAGCCGGACCAGTCGGTGTTGTGACCGATGCGCTTGCCGTCCTTGAACAGCACGGTGTTGACCGCGCCGAGCGCGCGGGCGTCGTCGGACAGTTCGTCGAGCAGCGGAATCACCGCCTGCTTGCACGGATACGTGATGTTCAGGCCGTTGTAACCCATCCGTTCGGCCGCCGTCAGCAGCTCCGGCAGCGCGGCGGTGTCGAGCTTCTGCGCATCGAGATCGATGCGTCGATAGACATAGTGCAGTCCGAGCTTGCTGCCCTCTTCCTCGTGCATCGCGGGCGTGAGCGAACCGCTGATGCCCGAGCCGATCAGGCCGACCAGAAAGGAGTGGGGAGTGGCCCGCAAGCTCGCCTGCGCATTGGCCAACGCGGCGATCTGCGCGTCGGTCCGGGAATTTCCCCGAGTGTTCGCTTGAGTGTTCGCTTGAGTGTTCATTTCGCCGCCCTATTCTTAAGAATCGTCGCCATCCGTTCCAGCGCGAGCACATAGCCCTGCGTGCCACAGCCGACGATGATCGCGTCCGCCACCGCCGACACGTACGAGTGATGCCGGAACGCTTCGCGCCGATGCACGTTCGAGATATGCACCTCGATGACGGGCTTTTCGATCGCGCTCAATGCGTCGGCGATCGCGACCGACGTATGGGTGTAAGCGGCCGGATTGATCACGACGCCGTCGACCTTGGTGCGCGCCGCGTGCAGCCAGTCGATCAGCTGATGCTCGGCGTTCGACTGGCAGAAGTCGATCGCGAGGTCGAGGCGCTCGCCCGCGTCGCGGCACAGCGTCGCGACGTCGTCGAGCGTTTGCGCGCCATAGATGGCCGGCTCGCGCGTGCCGAGCAGATTGAGGTTCGGTCCGTTCAGGACCAGTACGGAGGCAAAGCTCATGACAACGACTCCCGCAAAATAAGGCGCGACTCGAACCGCGGCACCCGCGGCGGTTCTTCGACGCATGGCGAAGTGTGCGCGCATCGGCCGTCGTCGTCATTCGGGGTTTCTACGAATTTGTACCATCTAGTTAGTTTGTATAGACTGTCGAAACTCCCGGGTAGTGTGGGGTATTCTGGCCTGCGTCTTGCTTCAGTGCGTAACGAACTAGCTCGTTTTTGCGCATTGCAGCAAGCCCGGCAGGCCGCGCCTCCAGGCGCGCCGCCGCGGTTTTTCTCTGAGTTTCCCCCTCGTTTGTCCGTTTTTGCAGGAGCCGTTCATGCAACGTTCGATTGCCACCGTGTCGATTAGCGGCACTCTCGTCGAGAAGCTGAGCGCGATCCGCGCGGCGGGTTTCGAAGGTGTCGAAATCTTCGAGAACGACCTGCTGTATTTCGACGGCTCGCCCGCCGACGTGCGCCGCATCGCCGACGACCTCGGCCTGAAGATCATGCTGTTCCAGCCGTTTCGCGATTTCGACGGTGTCAGTCCCGAACGGCTCGAGCGCAATCTCGACCGCGCGAAGCGCAAGTTCGACGTAATGCACGAGCTAGGCACCGACCGCATCCTCGTGTGCAGCAACGTGTCGCCGGACACGATCTGCGACGACTCGCTGATGATCGACCAGTTGGGCGCGCTCGCCCGCGCGGCCGAAGCGGCTGGCGTGCTCGCCGGTTACGAAGCGCTCGCCTGGGGCAGGCACGTAAAGACCTATCGCCACGCGTGGAAGCTTGTCGACGCCGTGAATCATCCGAATCTCGGGCTCGTGCTCGACAGCTTTCATACGCTGTCGCTGAACGACACGCCCGACGCGATCGCCGACATTCCTGGCGAGCGCATCGCGTTCGTGCAGATCGCGGACGCGCCGAAGCTTGCGATGGACGTGCTCGAATGGAGCCGCCACTACCGCTGCTTCCCCGGCCAGGGCGACTTCGATCTCGCGAACTTCACCGCGCAGGTCGTCAAAGCCGGCTACAAGGGCCCGCTTTCGCTGGAAATCTTCAACGACGGCTTTCGCGCCGCCCCCACCACGATCACGGCCGCCGATGGCCATCGCTCGTTGTTGTTCCTCGAAGAGCAAACTCGCGCGTTGCTCGAAGAGCAACAGCAGCCGCGCAAAACGACAGGCGGCCTGTACCGCTCGCCCGCCGCGCCCGCGCACGTCGGCTATCAGTTCCTCGAATTCGCGGTCGATCACACCACGCGCACGCAGCTCGCCGACTGGCTCGGCAAGCTGCGCTTTCGCCAGGCCGGCCGGCATCGCTCGAAGGACGTAACGCTGTATCAGCACGGCGCGGCCTCGATCGTGCTGAACGCCGAGCCCGATTCGTTCGCGAACGCGTTTTTTCAGCAGCATGGTTTGTCGCTGTGCGCATCGGCGTTTCGTGTCGATGACGCGAGCCACGCATTCGAGCGCGCGGCCGGCTTTGGCTACGCGCCGTTCTCCGGCCAGATCGGGCCGAACGAGCGCGTGCTGCCGGCCGTGCAGGCGCCGGATGGCAGTCTCAACTATTTCGTCGACGAAACGCCCGATCAGCCCACGCTGTTCGAGGCCGATTTCGTGCTGACCGACGTCAACGGCCCGACCGAGGTGGGACCGCTCGAGCGCATCGATCACGTGTGTCTGTCGGTGCCGGCGAGTGCGCTCGATACGTGGGTGCTGTTTCTGCGCACCGCGTTCGGCTTCCTGGCCGAGCCGGGGGTGCTCGTTCCCGATCCGTACGGCCTCGTGCGCAGCCGCGCGCTGCGCAGCCCCGACGGCTCGGTGCGGATCGCGCTGAATGCATCGGTGGATCGCCATACGGCGGTGGCCGAGGCGCTGCACACGTATCACGGCTCCGGACTGAACCACGTCGCGTTCAGTACCGGCGACATCTTCAGCGCTATCCCCGAGTTCGTCGCCGACGGCGTGCCGATCCTGCGCATTCCGCGCAATTACTACGACGACCTCGCGGCCCGCTACGCGCTGTCCGACACGCTGCTCGAAGCAATGCGCGCGAACAATATCCTGTACGACCGCGACGAACGCGGCGGCGAGTTTTTCCACGCTTATACGGAGCAACTCGACCAGCGCTTCTTCCTCGAGATCGTCGAGCGGCGCGGCGGCTATGACGGCTACGGCGCGGCCAATGCGGCGGTGCGGCTCGCGGCGCAGGCGCAGCGGCGCAAGTAACGGGCGGGCACCGGAGGCACGACGGCGGCTTCGTCATTGGAAGTCGCCGCGTCGATACGGATTTCGTCTTTTCAGGCACGCGAGCTGCGTCCCCGATCGGGGCAGGCTCGCCGTCTCGATATAATGGCGCCTGCTCAGCCGAATCGCCGAATCAACGCCAGGAGAGATATGAAGAAGTTCGCTGCAGTCCTGTCCCTTTCGCTACTGCTCAGCGCTTGCGCGTATTTCCAGAAAGACCCGGATTCCGGCGAACCCGTCACGGACACGACGACACAGCGTTCCGTCGACGACGTGGTCGCCTGTCTGACGCAGATGGCCAATCATCACAACGCCGCGTTCAAGTCGACCGGGATCCCGCAGGGTCAGATGCTCGACTTCGGCGACTCGAACGTCGTCAAGGTACGCAGCGACAACGGCGCGACAACTTACCGTTTCTACGCGGGCAAGCGTCATGTAAGCAACCTGTGGATCGAATCGGCAAGCAAAACCTGCGCGCCATAAGGCTTTGTGGCGCATAAAGGCGAAGTTGCAGGCGCCGGAATCTGATCCATTGCAACGTTCATGTCACGGTGTTACAGGACAATGGAGTCTTAAGAATCGTTTAAGACTTCGTCCGCAAGATCCCCGGACATGTCCCCGCACGAGGTGCGCTCCATGAATCAGCCCGAAATCAACACCAACGAAACACCGGCGAAACGGCCTACTATCCTGCGCCGTCTGTTGAGCCATCACGAGCTCGCGACGCTGCTGCTGCTGCTGCACGCGCCGATCGATGCATCCGCAAAACCCGAAATTCCGCAGCTTTACGAAGCAGGTCTCGTCGAGACCGTTTCGAACGATGCGGGCACGCCGCATATCCGTCTGACGTCCGAGGGTAATGCGGTGTTGCGAGGGCTTGGGGTGAAGTAAGCAGATCGGCTCGCGACCCGGTCATCCGAGGCCGCGTCAGCGCGTTGCGTTGACGCGGCTTTTTTCTATTCAGGCACAGCCATTGAGCGTGGCCTACGTTTTTGGCGATAGATCAGACCGCCGCGCTTCTGCATCAGTTTCGTAGACATGCGAGGCATCTTTAAGAACGCTCCGATTGTCTGGCACCGACGTACACGCAATAGTCATTGCTCCGCCACCTCAGGGAATTCTGGAGCAAAAACCAATGACTGTAAGCTGTACCTTCGAGCTCAATCGGAAAGAAACTTCACGATTCGTCTGTTCAGGCTTTGGCGCGGTCGAGGCCTATTCAGGTCAGAGAGCCGGCAGGGACAATCCCGACAATGTCGCGGATGTGGATGTCGGCCCGATACCTCCCGACACGTACTACCTGATTGACCGCCAATCCGGCGGACGCATCGGGGGACTAAGGGACTTTATCGGCGAACACTTCGGAAGTAGTGATCGGCACAAATGGTTCACGCTGTGGAATCCTCACGGCGGCGACGTGACGATGATTCAAGGCATCCGGCGGGGTCAATTCCGCCTTCATCCCGAAGGGTCGAGGCATCTAAGCCAAGGTTGCATTACCGTAAAAGATCTGGCTGGCTTTGAGCGGCTGCAGCGCTATATCCGTCGGACTTCGCCAACGCTGCCAATACCAGGAACTAACATGCGAGCTTACGGGCGAGTAGAAGTGCGATGAGAGACGCCCGATTGCTTCGATGGTGCATCAGTGCACTTGGGATATGGGTCGCATTAGGCACTGCACTCGCATGGGGCTCGCAACAACTATCGTTCCAGATACCGTTATGGTTCGCTGGTTCCGTTCGATGGCTACTGCGTTGCCTATATCCCAATTGGGAGCCCGACGCCTACGATGTCGAGGCTTGGGGCAACTTTGTGCTGATCGTTTCGGGATATATCGTCGCCATCGCATTAGTAGTGCCGGCAAGCGTCATCGCATGGCGGCGAGCACATTGAGCACGCTCGTCACAATGGAATTCGGCCGCGTCAAGCCTTTCAAGCCTGCCATACCCCATACCCCGCCTCGCGCAGCCCGATCGCCAATTCCACTTCCATATCCTGCGCGCCGCGATAAAGCATCGGGTTGAACACGTCGTACAGTTCGGGCATCAGACGCAGGCCGTAATCGCGCACATAGCGATTCGCCTGAATGCCCGCCTTGTGCCGATCGAAGCGCAAGTCCGGGTCGAGCCCCGTCATGCCGACGTACACGCACGGCTTGTCGAAACGGTAACCAGGATTCGCGCGACGAAAGCGCGCCTCGTTCCACACCTTGTCGTCGAGCGCGACGACGTACACGTAGTAGTGATGCGCGCGACCCGCCATGACACGCCCGACGCCGTTCAGCCGCGCAGCGTACCGTGCAGCAACATCCGGTATTCGGTCGGTGTGACGCCGACGGTCGCCTTGAATTGCCGTGTGAACGCGCTGTGATCGGTGTAGCCGCAACGCGCGGCGACGTCGGTGACCTTGTCGTGCGACACCAGCAGCGCAGTCGCCGCGTCGAGTCGCGTTTTCAGGAGCACCTGGCGCGGCGTCAGATGAAACACCTTGTGAAAGTAGCGCTCCAGCTGCGCGACCGACATGTCCGCCATTGCCGCAAGCTGCTTCAGGTTCAGCGGCTGCACGTAATTCTGCTGGATCGACTGCACGACGGCGGCAAGCCGGCTGTAGGCCGGATGGCTGCTTTCGTCGGCTTTCAGATCGCGGGAGATGCCGGCGAGGCCGACCACCTTGCCCGTCGCATCGCGCAACGGCTGTTTGCAGGTCAGGCACCAGCCCGGTTGACGGCCCGGATACAGATGCAGTTCGAGCTGATCGAGCATCTGGTTGCCGACGCCGATGATCGCCTTGTCCTGCGCGGTATAGATGCGCCCGAAGCGGCGCGGAAACACGTCTTCCGCGGTCTTGCCGAGCAGCGCGGCCTTTTCCTTTAAGCCGCAACGCGAAGCGAGCGTGCGGTTGACGAGCGCATACCGCGCGTCGGCGTCCTTGACGAAGAACACGACGTCCGGCATTGCATCGAATACCGGCTCGAGCAACCTGAAATGCGACAGCATGCCGGACAGCGTCGTATCGTCAGTTTCGAGCGGATGCGCCAGCGTGTTCATCGTGCGGTTCCGTGGGTGCGTGCCTGGTTGATTGCGTTAGGTTGCGTTCGCGGATCGCTGCGCCGGTGCGGCCGGGCAGCCTGCTCGTGCGGTTGATTGCGGTCGATTATAGAGCCGCGCGTCGCCCGCCAATATCTACCGAGGGTAAGCGCGGAGCCGTCATGGCGCCGCAGTCGGCGGTTCGGCGGCGCTCATCAGCGTGCCGATTTGCGCCGGACTGAACGGCGGACGCGCCGCGGCGGCCGGCCAGCCGAAGTACAGGCTCGCGGCCGCGCCGCAGATGCGCCCCTGGCAAGGGCCCATACCGCAGCGCGTCTGCAGTTTCGCGTCACGCCAGTCGGCGCAGCGGCGCACCTCGCCGACGCTCACGTCCTCGCAACGGCACAACAGCGTCGCGTCGGCGGGCGGCGTGCGCGCGGCCTCGCCCAATGCGAACGACACCGCGACGCGCGCGCCAAAGCCCCGCCAGCGCGCGCGTTGCGCGACCAGCGCCGCCAGCGCGGCGCGTTGCGCGCTCGCCGCGCCGCTCGCCACGAGACCGGCGATCTCGCCTTCCGCGCCAGCGAGCTCAGCGCCGCCGACGCCCGTGCACTCGCCCGCTGCATAAACGCGTTCGAGCGAGGTGCGCTGTCCGTCGTCGATGACGATTTCGCCCGCGTCGTTGATCGCGCAGCCGAGCGCCTGGGCAAGCGTGACGTTCGGCAGCAGTCCGAAGCCGCACGCGACGCGGTCGCAATCGAGCGTCACCTCGCGTTCACCGCGCCGGATCGTCACCTGTTGCACGCGCTGCGCGCCACGGGCTTCGCTCACGATGCTGCCGGTCCAGTAGCGCAGTCCCGCGAAGCCGCGCGTGAGGCTGATCGCCTGACGCAGCTTCGCGGGCTCGCGCAGCAGCGACACGCCGAAACGCGCGACCTCGGCCGCCGATGCCTGCTCGACCACCGCGATCACGCGCGCGCCGGCTTCTCGCGCGGTGGCGAGCGCGGCCATCAGCAGCGGGCCGCTGCCGGCGATCACGATCCGTTCGTCGCGCACCGGCATGCCGCCTTTGATCAGCGCCTGCAATGCGCCCGCGCCGGTCACGCCGGGCAAGGTCCAGCCGGGAAACGGCAGAAGACGCTCGCGCGCGCCGGTCGCAAGAATCAGTCTGTCATAGGTGATCGACACGCCGCCGTGTTCGGCGGATTCGAGCAGCAAGCCTTGCACGCCGAGCGGCGCGATCACGCGCGTCGATGGCCAGTAAGTGAAGTTTTGCTGCGATTGCAACGCCGCGAGCAACGCCTGCAACGCTGCTTGAGGCGGATAGGCGGGCCCCTGGCGCCAGACCTGGCCGCCGGCGCGCGGATTGTCATCGATCTGCGCGACAGTCGCGCCCGACTGCGCCGCCGCCCGCGCGGCATTGAGCCCGGCCGGACCACCGCCGATCACCACGATGTCGAAGTGCTGCGTCATGCGTGTACTGTCCCGTTTCGTGTCTGCACGCGCTGGCCGTCGCGGCATAGCGTCTGGCACGCGAGCGCGTGCGCGCGACCGTCGATCGTCACGCGGCACTCCTGGCACACGCCCATCCCGCACAAGGCTTCGCGCGGCTCGCCCTTGACCGACAGCCGCGAGCCGCGCACACCCGCGATCGCGAGCGCCGCGGCTATGGTCGTGCCGGGTTTCACTTCGATGCTGCGGCCGTCGACGCTCAAACGGATGCGGGCCGCGTCAGTGTCGGTCATGAGCCACCTGCTCTGCAAAACGCACCGGTAGATAAGGTTCGCACGGAATCGGCGCGGCATGGCCCGCGATCTGCGCCGCGAGCAGTTTCGCGGTCGCGAGCGAGGTCGTCACGCCAAGCCCTTCATGGCCGACCGCGAGCCATAGGCGGGATGCGGAGCCAGAGCCGACATCGGGCGCGAACTCGCCGGCCGGTCCGATCAACGGCAGGCCGTCCGGCGACGCCGCGCGAAACCCCGTCCACGCGCGGATGCCGCTGAGCGCCGGCAACCCCGGCAGATACTGCGCGGCGCGTTGCAGCATCCGGGCGAGCACCGGCATCTCGACGGCCGGATCGGTTGTTTCGAACTGGCGCGACGAGCCGATCAGCAGTTGCCCAGTCGGACGCGGCTGTGCGTTGAACGCGACCGACGTGCCGGTCGCGTGATGCGCGCTCTTGATATAGCCAAGTTCGAGCAGTTGATGACGGATCAGCCCCGGGTAGCGGTCGGTGATCAGCAGATGGCCTTTCTTCGGCTGCAACGGCAGCCACGGCAACAATTGCGCCGCCCCGAGGCCGTTCGCGACGACCACGTGCGCCGCGCTGGTGCGCTCGCCGCACGCCAGGGTCACGCCACCCGCACCGACCGACGCGACCGACGCTCCAGGTCGCACGCTGATATTCGCCGCATGCGGCGACTGCGTGAGCAGCCATTCGGCGGCGGTCGGCGCATACACGATGCTGTCGTGCTCGATGCGCAAGCCGCCCGCCATCGATGGTGCGAGCGCCGGTTCGCAGGCGCGCAGTTCGGCCGAGTCCAGCAATTGCGCGGCGACGCCTTGGCTCTCAAACGCCGCCTGCATTGCGCGGGCGGCCTGCCGTTCTTCGTCGTCGGCTGCGACCCACAGCGTGCCGCAGCGCGCGAACGCGTCGCGCGCGCGCAGCTGCGGCGCGAGCTCGAGCCATAGCTCGCGCGAATAGCGGCTCAGCGCGAATTCGGCGGGCGAGTCGTTCATCACGACGATATGGCCCATGCCGGCCGCCGTCGCGCCGCCGCCGATGCGCTGCGCATCGAGCACGTCGACGCGCATGCCGAGCGCGGCCAGTTCCGCCGCGCACGCGGCACCGACGATACCCGCTCCGATGATCAGCGCGTCCGGGCTCATGCGGTCCGGATACCCCACGCGAACGGATCGCGCTCGTCGAAACACAGACACCCTTCGGCCATGATGTGCGCGTGACCGGTGATGGTCGGAATCACGTGGACGCCGTCGCCCGCCGTGCGATAGCTCGCCTCGAACACGCTGCCGATGATGCTCTCCTGGCGCCACACCGCGCCTTCGGCAAGCTTGCCGTCGGCCGCGAGACACGCGAGCTTCGCGCTCGTGCCGGTGCCACACGGCGAGCGGTCGTACGCATTGCCGGGACACAGCACGAAGCTGCGGCTGTCGAGGCCCTCGCGCGAACCCGGTCCGAACAGCTCGATATGGTCGATCAGCGCGCCGTTCGCGCCGGTGATGTTCTGTGCGATCAGCGCGTCGCGAATCGCCGAGCTGAAAGCCGTCAGGCTCGCGATGTTCGCGGCTTCGAGCTCGTGCCCATGCTCGGCGACGAGGAAAAACCAGTTGCCGCCCCAGCCGATGTCGCCGGTCAGTGCGCCATAGCCTGGCACGTCGACCTGCACCGCCTTGCGGTGGCGATACGCGGGCACGTTGCGCACCGCGACGCCGCCGTCTTCGTTCAGCGTCGCCTCCACCATGCCGACCGGCGTTTCGATGCGGTGTCGTCCCGGCCCGATCCGCCCCATGTGCGCGAGCGACACGACGAGCCCGATGGTGCCGTGCCCGCACATGCCGAGATAGCCGACGTTGTTGAAGAAGATCACGCCGGCCGCGCAAGTCGGATCGTCGGGCTCGCAGAGCAACGCGCCGACCACCACGTCCGAGCCCCGCGGTTCGGTGACGATGCCGGCGCGCCAGTCGTCGAAGCGAGTGCGGAACACCTCGAGCCGTTGCGCGAGCGTGCCGCCGCCCAGATCCGGGCCACCCGACACCACGAGGCGGGTGGGCTCACCGCCGGTGTGCGAGTCGATGATGTTGAGGGTTTTCATGTCGCCCATGGTAGGAATCGCGGGCCGGTGGGTCTTGGTGCGCGTGCGCGCGGTTTGAGACGATTTCGGCATAGCGGCGCGATGCGTGAGCCGCCGCGCGCGCGGCGCGCGAAACGTCCCGCTATTCGGTATCGGCGTCGACGACCCTCGGCGCAAACACGGCAACCCGGCGAACCGATACAGACACGTAAGGAGAATGAACACCGCTGGCGAGCGCGACCGGCTGCAACGCGGATTTCAGCATATACCTGGCCGTGGCGACCTCATGCCGTGCGCGCCGACTGCCAATCTTCACTCCCTGAGCACATGGTCGTGAAGCCGCAGCAACCGGTAGCCGCTTCTGTATACCGGCTGCAGCCGGAAACCATTGTGCGGCTCGATCGCGAGCAGCAGACGCAGCCGTGACACGTGACTGTCGATGGTCCGCGTGAACTCGCGCAGTTCGCGGCCCCACACCGTCGCGAAGATATGGTCGCGCGACATCACGCGATCGACGTTGGAAAAGAACAGCGCCGCGATCCGGTACTGGGTGGGCGACAGCGGCACCGGCTCGCCGCGCAGCGTGACCGCCCGGCGGATCGTGTCGAAGCAATAGGGGCCGATCTCGAAACAGGTCGCGGCGCTGAAATGCTCTGGATACGCGCGCCGCAGAAGCGCCGCGACTCGCGCGCGAAACTCGGCGTCACGCAGCGGCAACGCGAGGTAATCGTCGGCACCGCCGGCGAGCGCGCGCACCATGCTTTCCTCCGAGCCGTCGTTCGACACGAACATGATCGGCACGTGCTCGCCTGCCACGCGGCGCACCGAGTGCAACAGGTCCGCGCCGGCGGGCCGCATATCCTGCCAGTCGAGCACCAGCAGATCCATCGTGGAGCGCACGAGCGACCTCGACATCGCAACGCCGTCGTCATAGGCCGCGCAGAAATGGCCGGCTCTCACCAGACTAGATTCAATGGACTGACGCATGACCGGGTCACGCTGAAGAACTGCAACGCGCATGGGATAGACTCTCGACAAGGACATGCAGGCCATTCTCCGAGCCGCACCCCGGTCCCTCCCTTCGGAGCATTCCTATTTTCCGCCGCTTTCTTCGCCCAACTGGGCGCTCCCGCAGGACTTCCGCTTCCATCCTGTAAAATCCGCGCCGGCCTCCGTCGCCAGCGCGCCCGCCCTATCCGGACGGCGCGCCCGTGTCCCGTGCTCTACCCAGCGCCTGCCGCACTTCTCGCCCGACGACCGCCGTATGTCCACGCGTCTCCCGCGTGGCTCACAATTCATCAGAAGACATGGCAATGCAAGCGACAAATCTGGGTGGAGCGCAGGCTGTCACCCCCCGCCCGCTTGGGCACAGCGATTACAAGACACTCGGTCTCGCCGCGCTCGGCGGAGCGCTCGAGTTCTACGACTTCATCATCTTCGTTTTCTTCGCGCCGGCGATCGGCCAGCTGTTCTTCCCGGCGGCGATGCCGGACTGGCTGCGTCAGGTGCAGACCTTCGGCATTTTCGCGGCCGGTTATCTGGCGCGGCCGCTCGGCGGCATCATCATGGCGCACTTCGGCGACCTGTTCGGCCGCAAGCGTATGTTCACGCTGAGCGTGCTGCTGATGTCGGTGCCGACGCTGCTGATGGGCCTGATGCCCACCTATGCGAGCATCGGCGTGCTCGCGCCGGTGCTGCTGTTGCTGTTCCGCGTGATGCAGGGCGCGGCGGTCGGCGGCGAAGTTCCGGGCGCATGGGTGTTCGTCGCAGAGCATGTGCCCGGGCGGCACGTCGGCTATGCGTGCGGCACGCTGACGGCCGGCCTCACGGCGGGCATTTTGCTCGGCTCGCTGATTGCGTCGGCGGTCAATCGCCATTTCACGCCGGCCGATATTTCCGAATATGCATGGCGTGTTCCGTTCCTCATCGGCGGCGTGTTCGGCATGTTCTCGGTCTATCTGCGCCGCTGGCTGCACGAGACGCCGGTGTTCGCCGAACTGAAGCAACGCAAGGCGATCGCCGCGGAAGTGCCGCTGAAGGCCGTGCTGCGCGATCACGGCCGCGCGGTGATCGTGTCGATGCTGCTCACCTGGATGCTGTCGGCGGCGATCGTCGTCGTGATCCTGATGACGCCGACGCTGCTGCAAAAGCAATTTCACATCGAGCCGGCCACCGCGCTGCTCGCGAACTGTGTCGCGACGCTGTGCCTGACGATCGGCTGCGTGGTGGCCGGTTCGATCGCCGGACGCATTGGCGCGGGTCGCACGATTTTCGTCGGCGGCGTTGCGCTTGCGATCACGTACTACGTGATGTTTCGCCAGTTGGCCGTCGATACGTCCCTGCTCGTGCCGCTGTATGCACTGGCCGGACTTTTCGTCGGCGTGATCGGCGCGATTCCGCTCGTGATGGTCCGCGGATTCCCGCCGGTGGTGCGCTTCTCGGGCATCTCGTTCTCGTACAACGTCGCGTATGCGGTGTTCGGCGGTCTGACGCCGATCGCCGTATCGCTGATGATGAAGTCGAACCCGCTGGCCGCGCCGCTGTACGTCGCGGCGATCTGCGTGCTGGGCGCACTGACCACGCTGTTCATCAAGGATGCGCCGCGGGCGCGCTGATCCGGCGACATCCATACTTCACGCCACGCCGAAACGTGGCGCGCTGCATCGGGCTTACGATGCAGTCATGAACTCATCCACACCCTCCTTTTCGCCCGCCCTCGGTCGCGTTCTCGCGACCGTCAGCGTCGGCTTCGTGGTCACGCAACTCGACGTGACCATCGTCAACATCGCGTTGCCACGAATCGGCGCGGACCTGCACGCGAACGTCGCGGGCCTGCAATGGGTCGTCGATGCATACACGCTCGCGTTTGCGGTGCTGATGCTGTCGGCCGGCGCGCTCGGCGACCGCTTCGGCGCGCGGCGCATGTATGCGTGCGGAATCGTGCTGTTCGCGCTCGCGTCGCTGGCCTGCGGGCTCGCGCTCGATGCCCCGATGCTGATCGCCGCGCGCGCGGTGCAAGGCATCGGCGCGGCCGCGATGCTGCCGAATTCGCTCGCGCTGCTCAATCAGTCGTTCGGCCACGAACCGAAGCTGCGGGCACGCGCGGTCGGCCTGTGGACCGCCTCCGGCGCGATTTCGATCGCGGCCGGACCGGTGGCTGGCGGCCTGCTGATCGCCGCGTTCGGCTGGCGCAGCATCTTTCTCGTCAATCTACCGATCTGCGCGGCCGGCCTGCTCGCGACACTGCTGTGGATTCCGCGTCCGCAAACCTCGCAACGCGGCGTGCCGGCCGCCGCTCGCGGCAACACCGGCGCGACGCCACGCGGCATCGATCTCGGCGGCCAGTGTCTCGCGATCGTCGCGCTAACCGCGTTCGTCGCCGCAGTGATCGAATGGCGGCCGCTCGGGCTCGCGCATCCGCTGGTCGCCGGCGGCTTCGTGCTGGCGCTGCTGGCGGCGGGTGCGTTCGTGTTCGTCGAAGCGCGCGTCGCGCGCCCGATGCTGCCCCTGTCGCTGTTCGGCACGCGCACGTTCAGCGCGGCGGTGCTGTTCGGCATCTGCGTGAATCTGACGTATTACGGCATGGTGTTCGTGCTGAGCCTTTACCTGCAGCGCGTGCGCGGCTACACGCCGTTGCAGGCGGGCCTCGCGTTCCTGCCGCTGACGGGCGGCTTCCTGATCTCGAACGTCGCGAGCGGGTGGGTGATCGGCCGCCTGGGAGTACGCGTGCCGATGATCCTCGGCGCGATCACGGCCGGTCTCGGCTATGGCCTGCTGCATCTCGTCGGCGCCGAGACGCCGCTGATTGGCCTGCTGCTGCCGTTTTTGCTGATTCCGTCGGGCATGGGACTCGCAGTGCCGGCGATGACCACGGCGGTGCTCGCATCGACCGAAGCGCGGCGCGCGGGCACGGCGTCGGCGGTATTGAACACGGCGCGCCAGGCCGGCGGCGCGGTGGGTGTGGCGGCCTTCGGCGCGCTCGCGGGCGGTGCGGCCGCGACGCAGATCGTGCCGGGGATGCAAGCGGCGACGGCTATTTCAGTGGGACTGCTGGTGCTGGGTCTCGTGCTCGCGTGTTTCGTGCATCCGGAGCCGCACGCGGCGGCATCGTCTGCGCGCGGCGCGAGCGCCGCGAGTAAGTAAGCGGTGTGTAATGCAGGCGCCTACAGCGACGCCTCCTGAATCGTGCCGGTAGCGATTGCGCGCTCGATCAGGCCTTCGTTGCGCGCTTTGGCGATCGCATCCGCGAGCAGCTTTTCCGGGTCCTCGATGTCCGCCTTCAGCGTGCCGATGAATCCGGACGCATCCAGAACCACCAGCGTCTTCGCCGACTCGGCGAGGCTGATGATCACACGATGCGGCGTCGGCCCTTCGCCGAGACTCGCGCACAGTTGCGTGAGCTTGCCGCCGATCATTTGCTCGAAGTTCTGAATCATCATCTGCTCCCATGATTGGCGCGGATTGGAAATCCTGCTGTGTAGCAGGATGCGGGCCGCGCCGACTGCGCGCGCTCACGCTTTACAGCCCGCTTTACAGGCCGCCGAGTCCGCCGCGCGGCGCGCGCGCGTTGTCGATGCTCAGACGCCCCGCGCCGGTAACGAACAGCAGCAGGAAACCGCCCGCGATTCCGATGTTCTTCCAGAAATGAATCACCATGTCGTGCTGCAAGGCCGGGTCGGTGATATTCCAGAAGTCGTGGCCGAGCACCGCCGTCGCGACCGTATACGCCGCCATGACCAGCGCGAGCGGCCGTACCTTGAAGCCGACCACGAGCAGCAGGCCGCCGAGCACCTCGATCGCGGTTGCGATCGGCGCGGCGATCTGCACGAACGGCACGCCTTTCGAATGCAGGTAGCCGACGAAGCCCGCATAGCCCAGCAGTTTCATCACCCCGCTCCACAGGAACAGCACGGAAAGCGCAAGACGGGCGATGAAAATAATGCCGAAATCGACGGGACGCGACATGGGGGGACTCCTGTAATGAATAAGCAGCAGACCCGAATGGAAGGGCTCAGTTCCCCGCCTCGCCCCTGAGCATATGAGCAATGGCCGCGATTTCCAAGCCCGCTCAAGCTGACGGATACGTGGCAACCTCGATCAGGTTGCCGTCCGGGTCGCGGCAATACACCGAGGTCATCTTGCCGCGCGCGCCGTCGCGCTCCACCGGCCCCGCCTCGATAGCGACGCCTTGCGCAAGCCAGTGCGCCTTGACGTCGTCCGGGCTTGCGGTGGTCACGAAGCACAGGTCCGCGGTGCCCGGCACCACCTCGCGCGACGTGAACCAGGCGACGGTATCGGCCGACGCGGGACGCAGATTGATCTTCTGATTACCGTAGTTCATCGCCACGCGCGTGCCGGTGCGCGACGCGAACTCGGTGCGTTGCATGCCGAGCATCCGCGCGTACCACGCCGCGCTCACTTCGACGTCGGCGACGTTCAGAACGAGATGATCGAGACTGGCTAGCTGGAAGCTCATGGGTTTGTCGTGATGAATCGAGAAAGGTTGTAGCGACTATACGCGTGGCGCGTCCGGCGCGAGCAACACGCCCTTCGTGAATACGAAGCAGCCGTAGCCGCGCTCCTCGCCCGTCGCGATCACACAGTATGCCTGGCGCGCACGCTCGTAAAACGCGAACCGCTCGATCGACACGAAGGGCACCTCGCGCCCCTCGCCCGCGTTGACCTCGGCTTGCGCTTCGCGCTGCACCGCGGGAATCGTGTGCGGCTCGCCAACCACTTCCATGCGCGACGCGGGATGCTCGATAAAGGTGTCGAGCGGCAGCACCGACAACACCGCGCGGATCGCGCGCGGCGAACTGACGCCGTCGAGACGCAGCGGCTTGCCGAGCACGGTATCGCGCGCGACGGCGTCGGCCGGGAAGTTGGCGTCGCAGATCACGAGCTCGTCACCGTGGCCCATCGAGCGCAGCGCGTGCAGGATATCGGCGTTCAGTAGCGGGTCCAGATTTTTCAGCACGGGGTCTCCAGGTCGTTCGGTTGGGAACATGCTGAGGGGTGAGGTCGTGAGCTTTGCGCAAGACGATGCGTGTCACGCTTCATCCGCACGACGATCGATTGTAGCAAGCGCGCCGGACGTCTTGCGGCGCTGCGCTCGCACCGCATTGCCAGCGCAGCCATCCGACCAGAGCGAGCAGCACGAGCCCCGCGCCGCCGAGCACCGGCTCGCGCCAACCGAGCAGTGCGATGAACATGAACGCCCGCGCGCCGCCGAGCAGCGCGAAACCGGCGATCGCGCTCGATAACGCATCGAGCGCGGCCGCGACGCGCAGCAACGCGAGATGGACTTGTGCGGGCTTGGCAGCGGCGGGCTCATGCATGATCGTCTCCGTGAAAGACGCCTCAGGCGGCGCCGGGGGTTTCGTCGAGAAAACCGGTGACCGCTTGCAGACGCCCATGCGCGTCCACCACGCCGAAGTCCGAGCCCTTCACGATCGCCTCGCCCGCGGGGGTCGTCAGTGCCCACGAGAAGCGCAGGCGATTCGCGAAGCCGTCGACGTCGGTCGTACGGCGAAACGTGTGATGCGGAAAACGCTCATGCACCGCGCGGATCATGGCGTCGATGCCATCGTGGCCCGCGCCCGCCAGCAGCGGGTCGCGATAGTCGGCATCGGCGCTCCACGTTGCCGCGATCAACTCGCGACGACGCGCGCCATCGGTCTCGTTCCAGGTATCGAAATAACGGTCGATCAAATCGGTATGCGCATTCATCTCGAACTCCTCGATTGACAGGACTGAGCACTTCGCGCGGCATACGCATCGCATGCGGCGGGCTCGGAATGAAGATTGACGGCTCGCGTGCATTGCGTCGATTACGTGAGAGGTAATCAAGCGGATGCAGCCTTCGCTGTCACGCAGCGCTTTTCACTGTTTTTCTCGCCAAATAGGTCATTCGGCCGAGTCGTCAAGAAACCTTCGCACCGCTAACCTCAAGTGACTCATCGAAGCCCGCCGACGACATCGCGAGGCGGGCAATGCAATGAACAGGAGGACCGCTTGGACCGCTTTATCGAGACGCTTTTCTCGCTTGCACGACCGTATCCTTGGAGATACAATCATCCGCAGATCGAAACACCGCGCGTGTACACGATCAACTGCACCGAAGAGTTCGACCGTTGGCTTCACGGCCTCACCGACCTCAAGGCGAAGGCGCAAATTCTCGTGCGGATCCGCCGCGCGGAACGCGGGCTTTTCGGCGACGCGAAGTTGCTGGAAAACGGCGTGTTCGAGATGCGCATCGATTGCGGGCCGGGTTACCGGGTCTACTACGCGCGCGAGGAACGCATGATGTATCTGCTGCTCTGCGGGGGTAACAAGTCCACGCAGCAGGCGGATATCAGGCATGCCGGAGCAATGTGGACAACCATCAGAAAGGAACGGTCATGAGCAAGATCAAAACGGCACGCTTCGATGCATCGAAGTACCTCGACAACGACGAAATGGTCGCGGCCTATCTGAACGCCGCCCTCGACGAAGGCGACTCCGATCTGCTGCTCGCCGCCATCGCGGATATCGCCAAGGCACACGGCATCACGAAGATCGCCGCCGCAGCGGGCCTGGGCCGCGAAAGCCTCTACAAGACACTCGCGCCCGGCTCCAAGCCACGCATGGACACGGTCCTCAAACTGGCGAGTGCGATCGGCGTCAAATTCACCGCCGTGCCGTTGCGCCTGGCTGCCGCCTGAGCCGGGCACGCGTCTCGTTGACTGAAATTCGCGGGGCATTACCTCTCAGGTAATCGATTGCTTGCACGCTTTGACTATGATCGGTGGCATGAACACACTCTCTATTGCACAAGCGGCTCCATCATCCGCGCCGATCGGCACTCGGGCGGTCGGCGAACTTCTCCGCGAATGGCGCCAGCGGCGGCGCATGAGTCAGTTGCTGCTCGCCACGGAGGCTGACATTTCGACCCGCCATCTGAGCTTTGTCGAATCGGGGCGCGCGCTACCGAGCCGGGAAATGGTCATGCATCTCGCCGAGCGCCTCGACGTGCCGTTGCGCGCGCGCAATGCTCTGCTCGTCGCGGCCGGTTACGCGCCGCTGTTTCGCGAACGTCCCCTCTCCGACCCGCAGCTCGCCGCCGCACGCGAAGCCGTCGAACTGGTGCTCAGAGGACATGAGCCCTACCCGGCCCTCGCGATCGACCGGCACTGGACCATCGTCGCGACCAACAATGCGATTGCGCCGTTGTTGAGCGGCGCGAGTCCCGAACTGTTGAAGCCACCGGTCAACGCACTGCGCCTGAGTCTGCATCCGCAAGGCATTGCGGCGTCGATCGTCAACTGGCATGCGTGGCGCGAGCATGTGCTGGGCCGCCTGCAACGGCAGATCGACGTCAGCGGCGACGACACGCTGAGCGCACTGCGCGACGAACTGGCCGGCTACCCCGCGCCGCCGGATGCAGACGCCTCGACGCTGGACGATGCAGTCCTCAACCAGATCGCCGTGCCATTGCGGCTGCGTACGCCGCTTGGCGTGTTGTCGTTTTTCAGCACCACCACGGTGTTCGGCACGCCCGTGGACGTTACGCTGTCGGAACTCGCCATCGAGGCGTTCTTTCCGGCGGATCGGCAAACCGCGTCGGCGCTGCGCGAATTTGCCGAACACCAGCGCGGCTAGCCGCTCGCGTACCTCCACTCCACTCGCCACGAATAAGTGAGATGTCCGTCAACGCCGACACCCTGCTGATCCGCCAACTCGGACCCGCCGACCGGGACGCCTATTTCCAGCTTCGTCTGCGCGGGCTGAAGGCGCACCCCGCTTCGTTCGGACAAAGCCGTGCGAAGTCGGCGCCTTGAACGTCGACGGGGTGTTCCATGACGAGGATCTGATGGCGCGATTCCTGGCGTAGCGCCCCCGGGAATCATTGACGACGCCTCCTTGCGGCCATTCCCGGCGCCTCGTCAACGTTGTAATGTCGTCTTATTGCACCGACATCGTGTCAGGCAACCTGCACGGCACTGGCTTCTCGCAGCCTCCGTCCGCAACGTGATCGGTACGCATCTGCGACCGCTGTTCGGTCTCGGGGTCGAACGCGTGCGACAGACCGGCTGCCCATCCTCATCGAGCCGTTACAAAGCCGGCCCTCGTTTGCGTAGTTTGTAACGGGGGACGCTTCATACGGTTACAGGCTCCATCCGCCCCTCACGCGCCCCCCAGCACGAGTATTTATTACCGTCCATTCCATCGCTTTCCGTTCCTTTCTAATCCAAAACAAATTTACCGATCGCCGCGCGGTGCGGACGCACGTCTCGGACAATCGCGTAGGATTCCCATCCAGCAAGGGTTTTCATGGATTAGAGGCCAGTGTCGAAAGGCTATAAATTCACTTGGCATCATTCATTACAATGGCGTGAAAAACTTACCGAAAAATGATGTAGCTTTTTGAGATATTTTTTTGAGAAAGGATTGATTTCTGGTTTTAGCCTTCATACAATTCGTCCCGAGCTGTTACGAAATGTAACCTCTTGTATCAAATGTTCGCTGGCTGTAGCAAGTAGCAACATGTAGCCGGAGGCCACGTTGCCGGCGAGGCAGAAAAGACATAACGGCGCAAAGCCGACATAGTAATTCGGGGCTTCGGAAACAGACAAAATGGACCGTAGCAGCGAGACGCTGGATTCAATCCGCGAGATCAACTTGTCTTACATCATGCTCGCGCAACGCATGTTGCGCGAGGACAAACCGGTCGGAATGTTCCGGCTGGGACTGTCGTCGGAACTGGCTGACTTGCTTGCCGGGCTGTCGCTCGCGCAAATCGTCAAGCTGGCCGCTTCCGACCAGCTTTTGTGCTTCTTCCGCTTCAACGACCACGCGATGCTGTCGGCGTTGACGCAAACGACAAAGCACACCGCAATTGCACCGACCCACACGGCGATCCTGCTTGCAGGCCAGCCCGCCGAGCAATTTGCCTGATCGAGGTGACTGCAATGCTCAAGCGAAGCCTGACCGAAGATGCACAGGAAGTATTTCGCGCGATCGCACTGATCGAGCTCGGCGCCCGCATGCAGGTGCTCGAGAGCGAGTTGACGCTGTCGCGCGACCGTATGATCCGCCTGTATCGCGAGGTCAAGGGCGTATCGCCGCCCAAGGGCATGCTGCCGTTCTCGGCGGACTGGTACATGACGTGGCTCGCGAACATTCACGCGTCGCTGTTCTACAACACGTACCTGTTCCTCAAGAACGAAGCGCGCTGCTCGCATCTGGATGCGCTGACCAAGGGCTATCGGCTGTATCTCGAACACTGTCAGCACAGCGAAACCGAGCCGGTGCTCGATCTGACGCGCGCGTGGACGCTGGTGCGTTTCTTCGACGCCGACATCCTGCAGTTGACCAGATGCTGCCGCTGTACCGGCAAGTTCGTCGCGCACAAGCACGACCTGCAGCACAACGTCGTGTGCGGCGCCTGCCAGCCGCCGTCGCGTGCCGGCAAGACGAAGAAGGCAGCAGCCGCGCGCCGGGAAGCGCTCGATGCGGCGCAGGTTGCGCAGGCCGCTTGACCGATCGATTCGCCGTCGCGAGACGCGCTCGACCCGATTCAAACCGAAGCTCACATGATTCCGCGCAGTGATTGAACTGCGCGGATTTTTTTTCGCCTTCGCGCCGGGCAAACGGGCGTGCCGAATACCGGTCGTTCAGATCAACCGGCCAGCCCCACCGTCTGGGCAACGAGCCACAGATTCGCCGCACTGATCGCAACAAACAGCGTCCAAACGAGCAGGCGCGTCGGCAGCGTGTTGGCGAATTCGCCCATCAGCGATCGGTCGCTCGTCATGCGGATCAGCGGATACAGCGCGAACGGCAGTTGCAGGCTCAGCACGACCTGACTCGCGACGAGCAGTTGGCCAACCGCGCCATTGCCGAGCATCCGCACACCGATCAGCGCCGGGATCAGCGCGAGCGCTCGCGTGATGAAGATCTGCGTGACCTGGTCGTGGCCCGTCGCGTAAACGCGGCGGCCGCGAGAATCAGGATCGCCATGTTGATCAGCGCCGCGATCACGAGCGATGCGATCGTGTCGATGCGTGACATGCCGATCGCCGAGCGGATGCTGGCCGGATCGCGCTTCACCGCGCGGGTCTGCACGATCGACGAGTGCAGATACAGGTTATGCGGCATCACCGTCGCGCCGAGAATGCCAAGCGTCGTTGATGAGGTCGATGAAGCGCTTGCCAACAGGCTTAGGAATTCAGCGCTTCGCCACCCGCTGCTGCGCTGACACCGATGCGGCTCCGGCCGTAGAGCCGGAAGCCGCAGCCAGCGAAGCCGCCGCGCCGCCGGAAGCACCAACCGGCACCGGCGCTGCCCCCACCGCCGTATCCCCCGCCGTCACATCGCCCCAACCGCCACCGAGCGCGCGAATCAGATTCACGGTCGCGACCGCCTGCGTGCCCGCCAGATGGCTCGCCTGCAATTGCGACTGCAGCACCTGCCGCTCGCCATCGATCACGTCGAGATAGCTGACCGCGCCCTCCGTGTACTGCGTGCGCGACAGATGCGCGGCGCGCTGCGACGCATCGACCGCGTCGTTCTGCTCGCGCATCTGATCGTCGAGCAAGCGCAGATCGGCAAGATTGTCCTCGACTTCACGGAACGCCACGAGCACCTGCTGGCGATATTGCGCGACGTCCTCGTCGTACTTCGAACGGGCCTGCGCGAGATTGGCCTTGCGGCGGCCGCCGTCGAAGATCGGCACCGTCAGCGCGGTACCCGCGAACGGACCGAGGATGAACGCGCGGCTCGACCACATGAACAGATCGCCGAGCGTCGCCGATTCAAAGCCGAACGCGCCCGTGATGTCGAGCTTCGGGAAGAACGCCGACTTCGCGAGCCCGACGCGCGCATTCGCTGCCTGCATCGCGCGTTCGGCTGCCGCGATGTCCGGCCTGCGTTCGAGCAGCGCCGACGGCAAACCCGGCGGCACGCGCACCGCCACCGGCGCGAGCGGTTCTTCCGCGAACGAGAAATCCGCGGGCGGCTTGCCGAGCAGAATCGCGAGGCTATGCTCCGAGGCCGCCCGTTGCCGCGCGACGCCGACCGCATCGGCACGCGCGCTCGCGAGCTCGTTGCGCGAGCGCGACAGATCCAGCTCGCTGATATCGCCTTCCTTGAAGCGCCGCTCGACGAGCTTCAGCGTGTCCTCGCGCAACGCGACGGTGCGGCGATACAGATCCTGGTCGGTGTCGAGCTCGCGCAACTGGAAGTAGTTCTGCGCGACGTCGGCCTGCAACGACAGTTGCACCGAGCGAAACAGCGCTTCGCTCTGCTGCTCGTCCGAGCGCGACGCGTTCACATTCGAGCTGACCCGCCCGAACAGATCCGCTTCATACGACGCGCCGACCTGCGCGCGCCAGATCGTGCCGGTCGTGCCGCCCGCGCTGTCCGGCAGGAATTGCGACGCCGCCGACGCACGCTCCCGGGTCGGGCCGAAGCCCGCGTCGAGCTTCGGGAACCAGTCGGACTTCGCCGCCTGCGTGACCGCGCGCGCCTGCTGCACGCGCGCGGCTGCGGCCTTCAGGTCCTGGTTCGCGGCGGCGGCCTGCTCTTCGAGCGCGTCGAGCTGCGGGTCGCCGAACACCTTCCACCATTCGCCACGCAGGGCGTCGTCGGCGGGCTGGGCCGGCTTCCACGTGCCGGTGTTTTGCGCCGGCGCGGCCGACGTCGCCATCGCGGGCGCTTCCTTGAACGCCGCCGGCGTATCGACGTCGGGACGCTTGTACGTCGGCTCGACTGAACAAGCGGCCAGCAGGGCGATCAGCAAACCGCTCGCGGCCGCGCGGCCCCATCCGCGCAAAGATATAAAGCGAGATTCAAAGCGTTTCATTGTTGTTTTCTCCTCAGGCGTCCGTAACGGGCGCGCCGTAGCGCGGCGCATCCTTCTGCGCGACGTGAATCGTCCCGCCCGCGAGCGAGCGCAGCACCACATAGAACACCGGCGTCAGCATCAGGCCGAACAGCGTGACGCCGAGCATGCCGAAGAACACCGCGACGCCCATCGCGTGACGCATCTCCGAGCCCGCGCCGCTCGACAACACCAGCGGCACCACGCCCATGATGAAGGCGATCGACGTCATCAGAATCGGCCGCAGACGCAGACGGCTCGCTTCGATTGCGGCCTGCAGCGGACTGCGTCCGTCGTGTTCGAGCTCACGCGCAAACTCGACGATCAGGATCGCGTTCTTCGCGGACAAGCCCACCAGTACCATCAAACCGATCTGCGTGAAGATGTTGTTGTCACCACCGGTGAGCCACACGCCGGTCAGCGCGGACAGCACGCTCATCGGCACGATCAGGATCACGGCGAGCGGCAGCGTCAGGCTTTCGTACAGCGCGGCGAGCACGAGGAACACCAGCAGCACGCTGATCGGGAACACCCACATGCCCGCGTTGCCGGCGAGGATCTGCTGATACGTGAGGTCGGTCCACTCGAGCTTCACGCCGCGCGGCAGCACCTCGGCGGCCACGCGTTCGGCCGCGGCCTGCGCCTGTCCCGACGAAAAGCCGGGCGCTGGGCCGCCGTTGATGTCGGCCGCCGTGTAGCCGTTGTAGCGCACCACCATCTCCGGTCCGTAAGTCGGCGTCACCGTGACGAGCGACGACAACGGCACCATCTCGCCCGCCGCGTTGCGCGTCTTCAGTTGCAGGATGTCGTCGGCGCGTTGACGGAACGGCGCATCCGCCTGCACGCGCACCTGATACACGCGACCGAAGCGGTTGAAGTCGTTCACGTACAGCGAGCCCAGATAGATCTGCATCGTGTCGAACACGTCCGTGACCGGCACGCCGAGCTGCTTCGCCTTCACGCGATCGAGATCGACGTTCAGCTGCGGCACGTTGATCTGATAGCTGGAGAAGGTCGGCCCAAGTTCGGGCGTTTGCGCCGCGCGCTTCACGAATGCTTCGGCAGCCTTGTTGAGTTCCGCGTAACCGAGCGCGCCGTGATCTTCGAGCTGCATCTTGAAGCCGCCGAGCGTGCCGAGCCCGAGCACCGGCGGCGGCGGGAACACCGCAACGAACGAGTCCTTGATCGCGCCGTACTGCTGGTTCAGCGCACCGGCAATCGCGCCTGCCGAGAGCTTCTTGTTGCCGCGCTCCTTGAACGGCTTCAGCGTGACGAACACGATGCCCGCGCTCGAACTATTCGTGAAGCCATTCACCGACAGACCAGGGAAGGCCACCGCGCTTTCGACGCCCGGCTGCTTCAGCGCGATCGCGCTCATATCGCGGATCACCTTCTCCGTGCGATCGAGCGAGGCACCGTTCGGCAACTGCGCGAACGCGATCAGATACTCCTTGTCCTGCGCGGGCACGAAGCCGCCGGGCACGATCCGCGCCACCAATACGGTTGCACCGATGAGGATTGCGTACACCGCGAGCATCGCGCCCTTGCGGCGCAGCACGCCGGTCACACCACGGCCGTAGGCTTCCGAACCGCGATGAAAGACCTTGTTGAAACGCTTGAAGAAGCCGCCGAGCACACGGTTCATCACACGCGTCAGCCAATCTTCCTTCTCGCCGTGGCTGCGCAGCAGCAGCGCGGACAACGCCGGCGACAGCGTCAGCGAATTGAACGCCGAGATCACCGTCGAGATCGCGATGGTCATCGCGAACTGCTTGTAGAACTGGCCCGTGAGACCCGTCATGAACGCGAGCGGCACGAACACGGCGACGAGAGTCAGCGCAATCGCGATGATCGGCCCGCTCACTTCGCGCATCGCCTTGTAGGTCGCCTCGCGCGCACTGAGCCCGCTTTCGATGTTGCGCTCGACGTTCTCCACCACGACGATCGCATCGTCGACCACGATGCCGATCGCGAGCACCATGCCGAACAGCGACAACGCGTTGATCGAGAAGCCGAACGCAAGCAGCAGCGAGAACGTACCGACGATCGACACCGGCACCGCGATCAACGGAATGATCGACGCGCGCCACGTCTGCAGGAACACGATCACGACGATCACGACCAGCGCAATCGCTTCGAGCAGCGTATGGATCACCGCCTCGATACTCGAACGCACGAACTGCGTCGGGTCGTAGACGATCCGGTATTCGACGCCGGCCGGCATGTCTTCGGCGAGTTCCTTCATCGCCGCGCGCACCTGCTCTGAAATCGCGAGCGAGTTCGCACCCGGCGCCTGATTGATCGCGAGCGCAACCGCGGGCTTGTTGTCGAGCAGCGAACGCAGACCATATTCCGACGCCGCGAGCTCGATCCGGGCGATATCGCGCAGATAGGTCACGCCGCCGTCGGGCGCGGTCTTCACGATGATGTCGCCGAATTCGCCCTCGGTCCTCAAACGGCCGCGCGCATTCACCGACAACTGCAATTGCGTGCCCGGTACCGACGGCGACGCACCGATCACACCGGCCGCGACCTGGATGTTCTGCTCGCGGATCGCGTTGACGACTTCGGTCGCCGTGAGACCGCGTTGCGCGACTTTCTGCGGATCGAGCCAGATACGCATTGCGTAATCGCCCGAGCCCCACAGCTGCACTTCGCCGACGCCCTGAATCCGCGCGAGCCGATCCTTCACGTTGAGCAGCGCGTAATTGCGCAGATACGTCATGTCGTAGCGATCGTTCGGCGAGATCAGGTGCACGACCATCGTCAGCGTCGGCGAACTCTTGATCGTCGTCACGCCGAGCCGCTGCACGTCTTCCGGCAGACGCGGCAGCGCCTGATTGACGCGGTTCTGCACGAGCTGCGTCGCGAGGTCGGGATTGGTGCCGAGCTTGAACGTGACGGTCAGCGTCAGATTGCCGTCGCTATTCGCCTGCGACTGCATGTACAACATGTTCTCGACACCATTGATCTGCTCTTCGAGCGGCGCGGCGACCGCCTCGGCGATCACCTTCGGATTCGCGCCCGGATACTGCGCGTGCACCACCACCGAAGGCGGCACCACTTCCGGATACTCGGAAATGGGCAGCTTGAACAGCGAGATGATGCCCCCGAGCAGGATCAATACCGATAGCACGCCTGCGAAGATCGGGCGATCGATGAAGAATTTGGATATGTTCATTGGAAGCTCTTAACGTTGGAGCATGCGCGTTGGAGCATGCGGCTCACGAATTGCCTTTCGCGCCGGCCTCGGCCTTGGCACGCGACTGCGCGAGCGCTGCGCTGTTCGGGTCGTCGTCGGTCGTCATCGGCACCATGTGCGCGCGCACCATGTCGCCTGGACGCACGCGCTGAACGCCGTTGACGACGATGCGATCGCCCGGCTTCAAGCCATCCTTGACGACGCGCAGATTGCCTTGCATCGAACCCGTCGTGATCCCGCGATAAACGACGTGGTTGCCCTGATCGACGACCAGCACGAACTTCTTGTCCTGGTCGGTGCCGACCGCGGCATCGTCGATCAACAGCGCCGGATGCGGTGCGCTGCCCCCCACCTTGAGGCGCGCGTAGAGGCCCGGAATCAGCGCGCCGTCCGCGTTGTCGAACTTCGCGCGCACGCGGATCGTGCCCGACGACGTGTCGAGCCGGTTGTCGACCGACTCGATCGTGCCGCTGCGCGAGTAGCCGGATTCATCGGCGAGACCGAGTTCGACCGGCACCTTGCTGCCGTCCTTCGCGCGGCTCAGGTATTGCAGGTAGGTCTGCTCGTCCGCGTCGAACGACGCGTAGATCGGCGACACCGACACGAGCGTGGTCAGCGGCACCGAACTGGCGCCCGCCGACACCACGTTGCCGACCGTGATCTCCGCGCGCGACACGCGGCCCGACACCGGCGCGACGATCTTCGTGTAGCCGAGATTGATGCGCGCGGTTTCCAGCGCGGCTTGCGCGGCCTTCAGGTTCGCGCTCGCCTCGCGCGCGGCGTTCTGCTTCTCGTCGTAGTCGCGTTTGGCGATCGCGTTGTCGACGATCAGCCGTTGCGCGCGTTCCCAGTCGCTTTGCGTGTAGCCGGTGCGTGCCTGCGCGGCCGCGAGCTGCGCTTGCGCGCGATCGACTTCGGCCGCGTACGGACGCGGATCGATCACGAACAGCGTGTCGCCCTGCTTCACGAGCGCGCCGTCCTTGAAGTTGACTGACACGATCGTGCCCGGCACCTGCGAACGCACGTCCACTTTCTGCACGGCTTCGAGACGGCCCGAATAAGACTGCCAGTCGGTGATCGTCTTCTGCACGACGGTCGCCACGTCTACTTCCGGCACGATGGTGGGTGCGGCCGGCGAGCTCGCATCGACACGAATCGCGCCGAACGTGCCAAGCCCGGCAAGGACGACGACGACCACGGCGGCTAACGCCACGCGGCGGCGGGAAAGAGGAAGGATAGTCATGTGTAGCTCCCGGTATCGTTGATTGAATTTCTGTTTATCGATGAGCGCGCGCGTCGAAGCGCCACTGGAAAAAGCGCACCGCTTCCTGCAAAGCGGGCGGATGATCGGCGAGCGCCGCGTGCGACACGCTCGGAAAGCGCACCACCTGGGTCTGTACGCCCGCGTCGATCAGATTGCTTGCATACTTCTCGGCCTCGACGTGCAGCACGTCGTTCTGCGCGGTCGCGATCAGCGTGGCCGGCAAGCCGGCGAGCCGCGACGATTCGAGCGGCGCCGCATACGGATGCATGCGCTGAGACGCTTGCGGCAGATACGCGCGATAACACGCGGCGCACTCGCGCGCGGTGATGTCCGAACCGAGCCGCTGCTCGTCGCCGAGCCGCGTCAGGCTCGGATCCAGCATCGGGCCGAACAGCGCCTGCGCGCTGATCGGCACGTCGTTACGATCGCGCGCGATGAACGCGAGACAATTGGCGAGTTGGCCGCCCGCGTCATGGCCCGCCACGCCGATCTTTCTGCTATTGCCACCAAACGCCCGCGCCCGCGTCTGCACCCACAGCGCCGCGCGATGCGCGTCTTCCGGCGCGGCTGGAAACGGAAACCGCGGCGCGAGCGAATAGCCGACCGACACCACGAGCGCCGGTAAGTGTTCTGCGAAATACCGCGCGGCGAAGTCCGCGCACTCGATCGAACCCTTCGTAAAACCGCCGCCGTGAAAATAAAGCAGTACCGGCAACGCGGTTTTTTTCGTCAGCCGATACAGCCGCAACGTAATGGGTTGAGCGTACCCATCGATATCCACGTCGGTGACTTCAAGCGTTGCGTCATTGGCCTCAGCGCCAGTGTCTTCGGCGGAAACGCCGGTGGAAAAAGGCGAGTACGGCGATTTGAATGCATCCATGTCGAGCCGCGCAAATGCGCATAGAACTTCAATGGTGCGAATTGTGCGTTCGGCAGACTCGCAAATAAATGCCTATAATCCGGCAACACAATTCGGTGCCTTTGAACAATCCCGATGTGATTGTTTTCGCGGACTCCATTCCCGCCTGTGCACCAGCCCCTTCTGGAGGTTTGCAATGGACCGGCTTCAGGCCATGCAAGTGTTCACGCGCGTCGTCGACACCAACAGCTTTACCCGCGCAGCGGAAACGCTCGACCTGCCGCGCGCATCGGTTACTACGATTATTCAGAACCTCGAAGCGTTTCTCGGCACGCGGCTGATGCACCGGACCACCCGCCGTCTGTCGCTGACGCCCGATGGCGCCGCGTACTACGAGCGCTGCGTGCGCATCCTCGCGGATGTCGAAGAGACCGAGGCGAGTTTCCAGAGCGGCAACAAGAAGCCGCACGGCAAGCTACGCATCGACATGCCGGGCTCGATTGGCCGTCTGCTCGTCATTCCGTCGCTGTGCGAATTCCACACGCGCTATCCGGACATCGATCTGCAACTGGGCCTGACCGACCGGCCCGTCGATCTGCTGCAAGAAGGTGTCGATTGCGTGGTGCGTGTCGGCGCGTTGCAGGATTCGTCGCTGGTCGCGCGCCGCATCGGTCTGTTCGAGGGCGTGACCTGCGCGTCGCCCGACTACATCAAGCGCGCGGGCGTGCCCGCTTCGCTCGAAGATCTCGACAATCACAAAGCCGTCAACTACTTCTCGAGCCGCACGGGACGCACGCTCGACTGGGCGTTCCTGGTGAACGGCAACGAAGTGGAAGTGAAGATGAAAAGCATCGTGTCGGTCAACGACGCGGATGCCTACGTGACCTGCGGACTCGAAGGCTTCGGCCTGATTCAGCCGGCGCGCTTCATGGTGCTACCGCATCTGGGCTCGGGTCAGCTCGTCGAAGTACTGCCGGACTTGAAACCCTTGCCGATGCCGATTTCGGCAGTCTATCCGCACAGTCGTCATCTGTCGCCGAAAGTCCGCGTTTTCGTAGACTGGATCGCGGAGCTGTTCGATCGTTGCCCATTGCTGAGCGGACGCGGCACTCTCGACGCCACCTGCACGAAGCGCACATTCGAGCAGCGCGAGTCCGCGCCGGCACTCGACACGCCGGTGATGACCGAATGGGTCGCATGAAGTACGGGAAGTGAAACAGTGAATTCCAGCCGCGGCGCCAATGCCGCGGCAACCGTGCAATCGCACGGCCCCGGTGAAGCCTCGCTCGCGATTGTTCCCGAATCGCGACAATTCATTTCGCAAAACCGCGATTTATCCACACCGCGTCGACGTCTACATTTCACCCTGTCGCAGCGCCATCGCGCTGCCAATGAATCGACAGGAGTGAATCATGAAACGCAATCTGTTGGCAGGCCTCGCTCTGTCGCTGCTCGTCAGCGTTCCGGCATTTGCGCAAGGCGGCGGCGGTATCGGCCGCGCGGGAACGTATGACACGCAACCGGCGCCGACCGCGAGCACGAAGACACGCGCCGAGGTCAAGGCCGAACTGGTCGCCGCGTATCGCGACGGCTCGCTGCCCTCACTGAATCGCACCTCGTATCCGGACAAAGGCCTGATCGGCCAGACGCAAGCCGCGCGCATCGCGTTGCAGGAAGGAACCAACGGCGAAGTGACGCGCGTTGCGAAGGGCCAGTAACGAGTTAGAAGAAGTTGATTCAGAACCCGGCGCGCTTGCGGCGCAAAACTGCGCGCCTCTTCATCGAGGAGCACATCATGACACCATCGGAACTCGACAACTGGAATACCGACACGCCCGTGTGGACACCGTATCGCCCGATACAGCATTGAGCGTTGGCTGTCGTTCACGGCACTCGGCGTCATGCGCCCGCGAAGTGGCTTCGCGGGCGCATTCGCATTGAAGCGATCGAAAGCGGGTGCGGCCCGTGACGACGCGCTTGCCGTCGTTTCCCTATAATCGAACTTCCTTCCCTCGCAGCGGGTTTGTGCGCTTCACTATAGGAGCAACACGATGGATTATGTGAAACTCGGCCGCACCGGCCTCGATGTATCGCGTCTCTGTCTCGGCTGTATGAGTTATGGCGTACCCTCGCGCGGCACGCACCCCTGGTCGCTCGACGACGAAGCCGCGCGGCCTTTCATCAAGCAGGCGCTCGATCACGGCATCAACTTCTTCGACACGGCCAACGTCTATTCGGACGGCACCAGCGAGGAAATCGTCGGCCGTGCGCTGAAGGACTTTGCGAAGCGCGATGAGATCGTGCTCGCCACCAAGGTCAATAGCCGCATGCATCCGGGCCCGAACGGCGCGGGGCTGTCGCGCAAGGCGATCATGGCGGAGATCGATAACAGCCTGCGGCGGCTCGGTACCGACTATGTCGACCTGTATCAGATCCATCGCTGGGACTACGGCACGCCGATCGAAGAAACGATGGAAGCGCTGCACGATGTCGTGAAAGCCGGCAAGGCGCGCTATCTCGGCGCGTCGTCGATGTACGCATGGCAGTTTGCCAAGGCGCTGCAGGTGGCTGAGCGCAATGGCTGGACGCGCTTCGTGACGATGCAGAACTACGTGAATCTGCTGTACCGCGAGGAAGAGCGCGAAATGCTGCCGCTGTGCGAAAGCGAAGGCATCGGCGTGATTCCGTGGAGTCCGCTTGCCCGCGGACGCTTGACGCGCGACTGGGACACCGAAAGCGCGCGCTCGGAAACCGATGAATTCGGCCGCACGCTGTACGCGCACACGCAGGAAGCGGATCGGCGTATCGTCGAGCGGGTCAGCGAGATCGCGAAAGAGCGCGGCGTGCCGCGCGCGCAGGTTGCGCTAGCGTGGGTGCTGCAGAAGAAGCCGATTACCGCGCCGATTGTCGGTGCTACCAAACTGCATCATCTCGACGATGCGGTTGCGGCGCTCTCGTTGAAGCTCAGTGACGACGAAGTTCACCGGCTCGAAGAACTGTATGTGCCGCATGCGGTGGCGGGGTTCAAATAAACGCTGTGAAGCGTACTGGCATCCAGTCGGGACGGGCGGAATGACCCGCGATCGCAGCGCACGTCGCTTCGCCTCATCTCGCCTCATCTCGCCTCCGCTCGTCCGCGGGGTTCATGGACCCGATTCATGCCCGAGTGGAGAAGTCTTCTTTAATTGCGCGGCACATCCGGTTCGAAGAACACCCAGCGCACCTGAGGAAACGTGGCCTGCAGATCGGCCTCGATGACGTTGATCGCATCGACCATCGCGCGGCCGCTCGCATAGTCGATCATTTCCGCCTGCACCGCCACCACCACGTGACGCCCCCACTGCAGCGTGATCAGGTTGATGATGCCGCGAATCTCGGGACGCGCGCGCAGATGCGCGTCGATGGCGCTGCGCACTTCCGGGCTCGCCGATTCGCCGACGAGCATCGACTTCACTTCACGCGCGACAAGCCACGCGATCGTCATCAGCAGAAGACCGATCCCCACCGAGCCGAGCGCGTCATACACGGGGCTGCCGGTCACCATCGTCGATAGCACCGCGACGAAGGCGATCGCGAGACCGAATAGCGCGGCAATATCTTCGCCGGCCACGACCAGCAGATCCGATTCGCGCGTCTCGCGAAACCAGTGCCACAGATTTTTATCCGGATGCGTCTTGCGAATCTCCTTGACCGCGCCCCACAACGATAGCGATTCGAGCACCACCGACACACCGAGCACCGCCAACGCGACGAACGCATATTGCAACGGCTCGCGCGCAATCAGTCGATGCACGCCCTCATACACCGAAAACGCACCGCCGACAAAAAACAGCAGCAACGCGACCAGCAGCGAATAGAAGTTGATTTCGCGACCGCTACCCATCGGATGCAAAGGGCTCACCGGCTTGCGCGCTTCGCGCAGTCCGAATAGCAGCAGCAGTTGATTGCCGCAGTCGGCGGTGGAGTGAATCGCTTCGGCGAACATCGATCCGGAGCCGGTGAACGCCGCCGCGGCGAACTTGCAGACGGCGATGCCGAAGTTGGCGGCGAGTGCGTAGAAAATGGCTTTCGGCGATTCTTCTTTCATCTGCTGGCGGGGGTCGGTGAGTGGGCTGGGTATTGTTGGGTATTGCACGAGCGAAGTGATCGGCAAGTACTCGATATTATGGATGACAACGACACACCCGGTCGCAGGAATCGGACCTGATGTGCCGTCGTGCCGCCAGTTCCCCAGGCGTCCTTCGCACCATTCGTGCGGGTCACGCCCTCTCGAGCGCCGCCATCTCCCGCACGACAACCAGCAGCACCGAAAGACTCGCGCCGCCCGTCGCGCGCAGATCGGTCAGCAGACGCGTATAACGCTCGAGCTGTGCCGCGCGTTTGTCGCGCCACGCTTGCACCAGCGAATCGGGCGTCGATGCATCGGTCGCGCCGGCCAATGCGCTCGTGGTCAGCGCGCGCTTGAGCCGCGCGAGTTCGGCGAGCGCCGATGCGCGCGCGAGCATGTCCCAATGCGTCGGCGCCGGCAACGAGGCGGCGCGCTCGCTGATCCAGCTGTAATTCAGCAGCGTGCCGAGCGCGAAGTAGACGCCCGCGACCTGTTCGAGATTGCGCCCGCACGTCGACGCGACTTCGGCGATATCGAGCAGAGCGGCCGACACCTCGCCGCTCGCGATCCGCACCGCGAGATCGCTATCGACACCCGCATCGACGAATACCCGTTGCCGCTCCGACAACGCTTCGAGGTCCGCACCAGGCAACAGCGTCGGCCATTGTGGCGCGAGACGCTGCGCGGCGTCGCGACAGCGCGCGAGCAGGCCGGTCACGTCGTCGCCGGCCGCGCCCGTTTGCAGATGCCGCAGGAACCACAGCGCCGAACGTTCGACGAGCCGCGCGACCTCCGCGAACATGCGTGCCTGCACGTCGTCGGGAACGCGGTTGTCGAGCGCGTCGATGCTGCGCCAGATCTGATCGAGATCGAACACGTCGCGCGCCATGATGCACGCGCGCACGATGTCGCCGGGCTGTGCATCGGTCTCCTCCATCAGCCGATGCACGAACTCGCAGCCGACGCGATTCACGAGCGCATTGGTCAGATGCGTCGCGAGGATTTCACGGCGCAGCGGATGGCGCTGCATCGGTTCGCGGAAACGCTGCTGCAGAGGTTTCGGAAAGTACTCGATCAACATATCGCTGACGAGCGGATCTTCCGGCATCGACGATTCGAGCAGCGCGTCATAGAGCCACATCTTGCTGTACGCGAGCAGCACCGCGCGCTCGGGTGTCGTCAGTCCCTGCTTCGCGGCCGCGCGCTCGGCGATGTCCTCGTCGGTGGGCAGAAACTCGATCACGCGATTGAGCCGCCCCGCCTTCTCCAGATAGCGCATCAGGCGCGCTTCGGCATCGAGCAGCTCCACGCCAAAACGGCCCGCGATCGACAAAGCCTGGGTCTGATAGTAGTTGTCCGTCAGCACGAGCAGACCGACTTCGTCGGTCATTTCGGCAAGCAACGCATTGCGCTGCTTCTCCGTCATCTCGCCGTCGGCGACGACGAGGCCCAGCAGAATCTTGATGTTGACCTCGTGATCCGAGCAATCGACACCGGCCGAATTATCGATCGCATCGGTATTGATGCGGCCGCCGCGCTGCGCGAACTCGATGCGCCCGAGTTGCGTCAAGCCGAGATTGCCGCCCTCGGCCACGACCTTGCAGCGCAGATCCGCACCGTTCACGCGGATCGCGTCGTTCGCGCGATCGCCCGCCTGCTGATTGGTCTCGCGGCTCGCCTTCGCATAGGTGCCGATGCCGCCGTTGTAAAGCAGATCGACCGGCGCCTGCAGAATCACGCGCATCAGCTCGGCCGGCGAGAGCGCCGCCGCGCTGATCCCGAGCGCCGCCTGCACCGCCGTCGACAGCGGAATCGTCTTCGCGCTGCGCGGGAACACGCCGCCGCCGGCCGAGATCAGCGACGGATCGTAATCGGCCCAGCTCGAACGGTCGAGCATGAAGAGCCGCGCGCGCTCCGCCATGCTCGCCGCGGGATCGGGATTCGGATCGAGAAAGATGTGGCGGTGATCGAACGCGGCGAGCAGCTTGATATGCGGCGACAGCAGCATGCCGTTGCCGAACACGTCGCCCGACATGTCGCCGACACCGACCACCGTGAAGTCCTCGCTCTGCGTGTCGACGCCGATTTCGCGGAAGTGCCGCTTGACCGACTCCCACGCGCCGCGCGCGGTGATGCCCATCTTCTTGTGGTCATAGCCGACCGAGCCGCCCGACGCGAATGCGTCGTCGAGCCAGAAACCGTATTCCTGCGAGATCGCATTAGCGTAGTCGGAAAACGTGGCCGTGCCCTTGTCGGCGGCGACGACCAGATACGGGTCGTCAGGATCGTGGCGCACCACGTCAGGCGGTGGCACGACGTCGGTGCTCGCCAGATTGTCGGTCACGTCGAGCAAGCCGCACAGGAAGGTCTGATAGCACGCGACGCCTTCGCGCATCCACGCATCGCGCTCACTCTGCGGCGGCGGATTCTTGACGACGAAGCCGCCCTTCGAGCCGACCGGCACGATCACCACGTTCTTCACCATCTGCGCCTTCATCAGGCCGAGCACTTCCGTGCGGAAATCCTCGCGCCGATCAGACCAGCGCAGGCCGCCGCGCGCGACGCGCCCGCCTCGCAGATGGACGCCCTCGACGCGCGGCGAATAGACCCAGATCTCGAACATCGGTTTCGGCTCGGGCAAGCCGGGCACCTGGGCGGGATCGAACTTGAACGACAGATACGGCTTCGGTTGGCCCTGAGCGTCATGGCGATAGTAGTTGGTGCGCTTGGTCGCCTTGATCACGCCGAGGAACTGCCGCAGGATGCGGTCTTCGTCGAGATTAGGCACCTGGTCGAGCGCGCTGTCGATCGTCTCCAGACAAGCGTTGACGCGGGCCTCGCGTACCGCGCCGAGCGCCGGATCGAAGCGCGCGATGAACAGGTCGACGAGCATGCGCGCAATCGCCGGATTGCCGGTCACCGCGCGTTCGATATACGCGTCGCTGAACGTCGAACCGACTTGCCGCAAGTACTTCGCGTAAGCGCGCAGAATCGTCACCTCGCGTGCATTGAGTTGCGCGCGCAGCACGAGGCGGTTGAAGTCGTCGCTTTCGATCGTGCCGGTCCACACCTGCTCGAACGCCTGTTCGAACAGATCCTTGACCCGCTCGATGTCGAACTCGGTATCGTCCGCGAGTTCGAGGCCGAAGTCGTGGATCCACGCGGGCATCGCACCGGGCGCCTCGATCAGATAAGGCCGCTCTTCGTCGACGCGCACGCCAAGATGTTCGAGCATCGGCAAGCTGCGCGACAGTGCGATCGGCAGCCCCGCGCGATACACCTTGAAACGGAACGCGCGCGGTCCCGATTCGATCGGCCTGTACAGGTTCATCGCGAGCCGCTCGCTGCCCTGCACGCGCTCGATCAGTTCGATATCGCGCACGGCCGTGCGCGCCGGATAGTCGTCGCGATAGCCGGCCGGAAACGAATCGGCGTAGTGCTGCAGCAAACGGTTGCCCTGCTCTTCTCCGTACGCGTCGAGTAATGCGTCGGCCAGATCGTCCTGCCAGCGTCGCGCGACCTGCACGAGGCGCGCTTCGAGCTCGCGTGTGTCGACGCTCGGCATGCCGCCCGCCTTGGCATGGACGACGAAATGAATTCGCGCGAGCGTCGACTCCGACAGCAGCGGCGTGAATTCGACGTTCTCACCATTGAATGCGTCGGCGAGCAGGTTCGCGATGCGCTGCCGCAGATCGGTGTTGTACTTGTCGCGCGACACGAACACGAGGCACGATACGAAGCGATCGAAGCGATCGCGCCGCACGAACAGCCGCGTGCGCTGATGCTCCTGCAAACGCAGCACGCCGAGGGCGGTGTCGTACAGCTGGTCCTCGTCGGCCTGGAACAATTCGTCGCGCGGATAGGTCTCGAGCACCGTCACCAGCGATTTCGCCAGATGACCTTTCGGCAGGAATGCGGCGCGTCTGACGATATTTGCGCATTTGCGCCTCACGATCGGAATCTCCGCGGCCGACACGAAATAAGCGGTCGACGTATACAGGCCGATGAAGCGCCGCTCGCCCGTCACCTTGCCATCGGCGCCGCTCAGCTTGATGCCGACATAGTCGAGATAGCCGGGCCGGTGCACCGTGGCGCGCGAATTGGCCTTAGTCAGAAAGATCGGCGACGACCCGGAGATGATCTCCGCGGCCGCCGGCGGCAACGGCGTGACTTCCGCCGCGCCGCCCGGCTGCTGCGCATCGCGCAGAATGCCGAGACCGGAGCCCGCGACCGCCCGCAAACCGAAGCCGCCGTCGTGCTGCACCAGTTCGTAATCACGGTGGCCGAGGAACGTGAAATGATCGGCGACCATCCATTCGACGAACGCGCGCGCTTCGACGCCCTCGGGACCGGTTTCGCGCACCTTCATATCTTGAATGGTCTGCTTCGCGCGTTCGATGATCTTCGGCCAATCCTCGACCGCCGCGCGCACGTCGCCGAGCACGCGCGCGATGTCGTCGCGCAACGCGTCGAGTTTTGCGGCATCGCCACAACGATCGACCTCGAAATGGATGCACGAGGTCAGATGCGAGCGCGTATCGCCGGCTTCTTCGGCACCTTGGCTCACGCGCGCGATGCTGCCGTCCGGCGCGCGCCAGACCCGAAATACCGGATGGACGACCGAATGCAGCGCGAGCCGATGCCGGTTGACCGACATCGAGACCGAATCGACGAGGAACGGCATGTCGTCGTTGACGATTTCGATCACCGTGTGATCGGAATGCCAGCCATGCTGTTCGAGGATCGGGTTATACACGCGCAGCCGCTGCTCGCCCGGCACGAAGCGCTGCGCGGTCTGCCAGTGGGCCAGCGCCGCGCCGTACAGATCGGCGATCGAGCGGCTTTGCAGATCGCCCGCGTCGACGAAATCGTAGTAATGCCGCATGAAGGGTTCGACGATATTGAAGGCCGGCTCCGACAACCGCCCCCGCGCGAATTCGACAACATCGTTCAGCAGGTGTGTGACGGCTTCTTCGTTCTTTGCTTGCATGATCGACTCCCCTGGCTGGCGGCAATGGTGAGTATCGCGTGATTCGCAGGCAACGTCTGACTTGGAATTATGCGCCTGCCGTACGCGATACGGCCGTTTCGCGCAGTCAGGTAATACCCGCTGACCGGTCGTCGAAGAATCGCCGCCCTCCCACATAGCATCTAGCATCGCTGCGGCGCGGCAACGCCGTGCGCGGCTCAACGCTCGGGCTTTGCGGGCGCCGGTGCCGGCGCGGCCGCATCGCTATTCTCGGCGCGCTGGGTGAGCCACGCGCGAATCTGCGCGGCCGTCCACGCGGGATCGTCATGGGGTAGATCGTGGCCGGCCCACGGATGCTTGCGATGCGGCGCGCCCCACGCCGCCGCGAGCTTCGCCGAACAGACCGGGTTGACGAGCCCATCGGCATCCGACGACAGAATCAGCAGTGCACACTCCGGCGCGGCGGCCGCCGCGCTAAAGCACGCGGCCGCCCACAATTGCCGCAGCGCATTCGCGCGGCTCACCGGCGCGCTGCGGCGAATCGCGGTCCAGGCAGCGAGATCCGCGCCCAAGGTGCGGAGGTTATTGCACGTGAGTCGATGGATGCCGCTCTCGGCATCGGCGGCATCGCTCCAATGCGCCGCGACGCCGAGCAGACCAGGCCACGCCGACGGCCGCAGCCGCTCGTGCATGCGGCTGAATGGCCGCATGCTCGTATTGATCAGCACGAGCCGTTCGATCTCGCCGGGATGACGCTGTGCCCAGTGGGTCGCGACCATGCCGCCGAGCGACATCGCGAGCACGTTGTAGGGGCCCGGCACACCCGTTTCGAGCGCTGCCTGCCGCACGAATGCGACCATGCCCGCGACGCTCGCGGGCGCGCGCCGCCGCACGTATTCACCGTTGCCAGGCAGGTCGAGCAGCAGCAAACGCAAGCCGGTCGTGCTCGTTGCGGCTGGGGTTGCATCGCGCAAGCGATCGCCCGAAATTTGACCCAGGGTTTCGCGCAACGCCGCCGGCAAGCGCCCCCAATGCCGCGTTTCCCGCGTCAGTCCGCGCAGCAGAATCCACGTGCTCATAAGCGATCCGGCCCGTACCAGTGATCGAGCGCGCTTTGCAGCAACTGCTCGCGACGGTTGCCTTGCGGCAGCCAGCGCTGCGCCGAAAACGCCGCGCGCGCGAGGAAGTCGAACAGGTTCGCATGGCGCCGCAGCACGCGCGCGGTGCGATGCTCCATGACCGGATTGAACATGCCCTGCCGCGAAAACAACTGCCGCGGATTTTTCTTGATCCACAGCCACGAGCCGAGTTCGAGCGTCATCGGCAGAAAGACGTTCGGCGCCGGCGTGCGGTCATACGCGTAGTCCCACAGATCGCCGTGCAGCAGATACTGATGGCTTTGCGGCTCGAACGTGTAGCCGTGATGCGGATGCGCGTGTTCGAACATGCTCTTCAACACGTACATTTCGGGCAGATGCGGCATCTGCCGGCGGGTTCGGGCGTACGGAAACCAGATGCTGTCGCTCCAGCCGTAGCCGGAATGGCAATCGAGCGCGATGCTCAACGGCCGCGCGGCGAGCTGCGTCTCGACTACATGCAGCAGCGCGGCCGCCTCGACCTCCATCGGCTCGCCCGCGCGGCCGCGATACCAGGGCAACCACGCGCCGACGCGCTGCCCGCCCGCCAGCAGCGGCACGCGCGCGTCGGCGTCTTGCGGTGCGTTGCGCATCAGGTCGACGCCGCGCGGATTCGCGCGCGTCGCTGCCCACATGCCGCCGGGATTCGCGATCGGTAAAAAGATCAGCCGGATGGACTGCAATTGCCGCACCAGCAATTCGTCCCATTCGAGCCGAGCGAGCAGCGCGCGCATATAGTCGAGGACGAGTTGCGAGCCGATTCGCTCGAGCCCGTGAATGCCGCCGAAAAAGCCAATGGCTGGCGCGAGCGGATCGGATGAACCGATGCTCGCGGTGTAGACGGAAAAGCGCCGGCCGCGTACCTCGGTCTCGCAGACCGCGCGGATTTCGAAGCTCGCCCTGCCCTGGTCGAGTATCGACTTGAGATCTTCATATTCGGCAAAACTGTCCGGAAGAAAGCTCAAAGGAGTCGGCATGACGGCGTGACCGGAGTGTCGGGATTATTAAGGACGGCCGGAAAACCCGCACTATAGCCTGGCTGTGTGTCAGCACGCGCGAGCGCGCACGTGTGCACGCGAATCGTGTCATCCGTATGTCACTGTCCGTTCGAATCACTGACTTCGCAATGACTTCGTTTTGCCATCCTGACGACACATGACACAGCGGAAAACGCGACGCACAAAGATGTAGTCGTCTAGACGTTGCGATGCCTTCACTCAACCGTCACAGTCGCTTCCTAGAATGTGCCCACACCTGCCGGCAGTGGCCGGATGCAAGAGGGAATACAGATGGAAGCGATCCGTGAAGCTATTCGAATCGAGCGTTTGAGCAAGACGTTCGGTAACGGCCGCAAAGCGCTCGACGAAATCGATCTGCGCGTCGCGCCCGGTGAAATGGTCGCGCTGATCGGCGCGTCCGGCTCGGGAAAATCGACGTTGCTGCGGCATATCGCGGGCTTTACCGCGTCGGACGCGCAGCCGTCGCAAATCGAAATTCTCGGCCGGCCGATCCAGCAGAACGGCCGCATCGTGCGCGAGGTGCGCAGCATTCGCCGCGACATCGGCTTCGTGTTCCAGCAGTTCAATCTGGTGAACCGGCTGTCGGTCGAAACCAACGTGCTGATCGGCGCGCTCGCGCGCCTGCCGTGGTGGCGCCGTCTCTCCGGCCGCTTCCCGCGCGCGGAACGCGCGCTGTCGCGGGCCGCGCTGCACGAGGTCGGGATCGGCGAATATGCGCGCGAGCGGGCCGCGAACCTGTCGGGCGGTCAACAGCAACGTGCCGCGCTCGCACGGGCGCTCGTGCAACGTGCGCAAATCGTGCTCGCCGACGAGCCGATTGCCTCGCTCGATCCCGAGTCGTCGCGCCGCGTGATGGACATGCTGCAAGCGCTGAACGTCGAGCACCGGATCACGGTGCTGGTGTCGCTGCATCAGGTCGACATCGCGCTGCAGTACTGCCCGCGCACGGTCGCGCTGCGTCGCGGCAAGGTGGTCTACGACGGCCCTTCCAGTGCGCTGACACCGGCGCTGCTAAAGAAACTCTACGGCGGCGATGCGCGCGAACTGCTCGATGACGCGACGCACGACGCAGACGAAACTCACGACGAGCCGGACGCCCCCGACACCGCCGCCGCGCGCTACGCGTTCGCGTTGAACGCCGCGCCGTCGAACTGAACCGCGCACGCTGTCGCGCGCTTTTGATTCTCTCCGTCCACTCAACCGGATCTCAACCGATGAAATTCCTGCGCTCCCTGATCACGCTCGCGGCCGGCGCTGCCGCTTTTGCCTGCATCACCGCGGCCCACGCCGAGGACATCAACCTCGGGATCATCTCGACCGATTCGTCGGCGGTGCTCAAGCAACGCTGGGAACCGCTGATCGATGACATGAAGAAACAGACCGGCCTGAACGTGAAGGCATTCTTCGCGACCGATTACGCGGGCATCATCGAAGGCATGCGCTTCAACAAGGTGCAGGTCGGCTATTTCGGCAACGCGTCGGCGATCGAAGCCGTCGATCGTTCGAGTGGCGAAGTATTCGCGAAAGCGCAGCACGCGAACGGCGACAGCGGCTACTACTCGCTGCTGATCACCAACGTGAACAGCCGCTTCAAGACGCTCGACGACGTGTTCAAGGACACGAAGAGCGTGACGCTCGGGTTCGGCGATCCGAACTCGACGTCGGGCACGCTGGTGCCTGGCTACTACCTGTTCGCGAAGCACAACGCGCCGGTCTACACGTCGTTCAAGAGCGTGCTGCCGTCGAGCCACGAAGCGAATCTGCTGGCCGTCGTCAACAACAAGATCGACATCGCGACCAACAACAGCATGATGATGGAAACGCTCAAGCGCGAGCATCCGGACAAGTTCGCGCAGGTGCGCGTGCTGTGGACCTCGCCGCTGATTCCTTCGGACCCGCTCGTGTGGCGCAAGGATCTGCCGGAAGCGACGAAGGACAAGCTGCGCAAGTTCTTCCTGAACTACGCGAAAACCGATTTGCACGAAAAAGCGGTGATGGCCGGCATCACCGAGTACAGCGGCTTCGAGGCATCGTCGGATCGGCAACTGCTGCCGATTCGCGAGATCGTGCTGTTCCAGCAGAAGCAGAAGATCGAGAACGATGCACATCTGTCCGATAGCGACCGCAAGACGCAATTGGCCGCTCTCGACGCGAAGCTGAGCGCGCTCAGCAACGCACAGTCGAAGCAATGAACTCCGCCGATCTGAGCACGTCGCCCGCGCGCGCGAGCGAAGCGGCCGCCGCGCGGACGGCGCAAGATAAAGATCGTGCCGGCAAGCGCAGCTGGTGGTCGTTGCTCGGCTGGATCGCGGTGCTCGCGGTACTCGGCGGCGCGTGGCACGGCGCCGACATGCGGCCGCTCGATCTGCTCAGCGACTCGGCCAACATGGGCCAGTTCGCCGCGGACTTCTTCCCGCCCGACTTCACCGAGTGGCGCAGCTACGTGCACGAGATGTACGTGACGCTGGCGGTCGCGATCTGGGGTACCGCGCTCTCCCTCGTCTGCGCGGTGCCTTGCGGCCTGATGTCAGCGCACAATCTCGCGCCGCAGTGGGTCGTGCAGCCGATGCGCCGCCTGATGGACGCATGCCGCGCGATCAACGAGATGGTCTTCGCGATGCTGTTCATCGTCGCGGTCGGCCTCGGGCCGTTCGCCGGCGTGCTCGCGCTGTGGGTGCATACGACGGGCGTGCTCGCCAAACTGTTCGCAGAAGCGGTCGAGGCGATCGATCCGCGCCCGGCCGAAGGCGTGCGCGCAACCGGCGCGACGCGCCTCGACGAAATTGTCTATGCGGTGCTGCCGCAAGTGCTGCCGCTGTGGATCTCGTACGCGCTGTATCGCTTCGAGTCGAACGTGCGCTCGGCGATGGTGGTCGGCATGGTCGGCGCGGGCGGCATCGGCGTCGTGCTGTACGAAGCGATCCGCTCGTTCAACTATGCGCAGACGGCCGCGGTGATGATCATGGTGATCGTCGTCGTGACGGTGATCGATCTCGGCTCGGCGTGGCTGCGTGAACGGGTGATCTGAGGATGGCGCGCGTTCGCGCGCGCGGCACTGAGCAGCCGGATTCAAAACGCCATTCCAGCCTTGTTGCTGCCGCTGCCGGTGCTGACCGCGTGGCCGTATATCGTTGCGTCGGCAGTGCTCGAGGGGCTATCTGCTCGCGCTGATTCGCGCGTACAAAAGCGGCGATTTCGGTCAGGTCTATCCGATTGCGCGCGGTCTTTCGCCGATGCTCGTGTTCGTCGGCGCACTAGCGTTCGCGGGCGAAGTGCTGAAGCCGCTCGCCGCGCCCGGCATCGCGCTCGTGTCGTGCGGCATCGTCTCGCTCGCCTTTCGGCGCTGACGAGCAGGTTGACGAAGCCGAAATCGTAGGTCGCGCCCGCACCGAGGATGCGCTGCTGGTCGGTGCCCGCGCCCGTCGGGCTCACGACGAACGGTGAACCGAAGCCTCAGCCCGTGCTGTCGACCGCGCCGCTCGTCAGATTCGACGGCGTCGCGTTGCTTCACTTCGGAAGTGACGTTAGTTGTACACGCTGCAATCAACGCGTGTAATTCACCACCGGCACGGAATACGAAGTCGGCGCGAAATCGGTGCGGCCACTGCGCTGCGACGAGCCATTCGACGGCGCACCGTAGCCGCTATTCTGCGCAGCCTGGTTTTGCGCCGCGACCTTTGCTTCGGCCGCCTGGATATTGGCCGGATAGTCGATCACGTTCGCATTGGACGGATCATGACCGGCCTTTTCGAGCTGAATCAGTTCGGTGCGGACCTGGGCGCGCGCGAGCGGCTGATCGGCCGGATTCGACTGGGCAAACGCCGCGAACGGCGCGGCAACGAGAGCGGCGATAGCCCCTGCTTCGATCAGCGACCTGATGGACTTCATGATTTCCAACCTCCCGAGATGGCTTCATGCGATTGCCGCGGAGCCTGGTGCGACCATCGGCCATCCGCAGCGGTTAAGGCAGTTTAGAAGCCGGTCGAGCCACGTAGTAAGCCCTGAACCATGAATTCACTTTTGCTATAGCGGCCACAATTCGAGGCCACCACGTTCCGGCGCAGCCTCAACGCGATGCACTACACTGATAACGCCCAACGACGCGCCGCAGCCATCGCATTCGATCGAGGAGGTAGACGCTCATGTCGCATCCCGTTGCCCTGCCCTCTTACCGCGACGGCGTGCGCGCCGAATGGGTCGATTACAACGGCCACATGCGCGACGCGTTCTACCTGCTGATCTTCAGTCTCGCGGTCGACGGGCTGATCGATCTGATCGGCCTGCCCGATGCGGTGCGCAAAGAGCGGCATCGTTCGATCTACACGCTCGAGGCGCATCTCAACTATCTGCATGAAATCAAACAAGGCACGCAGGTGCGTGTCGACATGCGCGTGCTCGGCTACGACGCGAAACGTATTCACGTGTACTTCGAAATGTTTGCGCTGGACACGACGCAAGGCCAACGCACCGGCCCCGTCGCCGCGGGCGAGCAGATGCTGCTGCACGTCGATACCAGCGGACCGCGCGGCGTTGCTTTCGATCCGGACGTCAAAGCGCGCGTACACGAACTCGCGCAAGCCCATGCGGCATTGCCGCCGGCGCGTTTCGCGGGACGTGTGATCGCTTTGCCATGCGCAGCGCAAACGGGAAACACTACTCAAACGGAGTGACCATGCTCGAGCCGGAAATCGCCGCCTTTATCGAACGAGCGAGCGCGCTCTATCCGTCGCATCACGCGGCGATGACGCCGCGCGAACAGCGCGAGCTGTATGACCGCTACGCCGCGACGTTGACGCCGCCACTGCCCAGCGAACTCACCACACGGGACGCAAGCTTTCGTACCGACGCGGGCCATGCGATCCCGCTACGGCTCTACCGGCATCGAGCGAAGGCAAGCGAACACGGCACGATCCGCGGCACGGTGCTGTATTTTCATGGCGGCGGCTTCGTGCTCGGCTCGCTGAACAGTCATCAGATGGTGACGGCGCGCCTCGCCGCCGACACCGGCCTCGACGTGATCGCGGTCGACTACCGGCTCGCGCCTGAGCATCGCGCGCCGGCCGCGCACGACGACTGCCTCGCGATCACGCGTGCCGCGTTGAACCACCGCCTGCCGTTCGACCTCCCAGAGCGCGCCGCATTGCAACTCGCGGGCGATAGCGCCGGCGGCACGCTCGCGGCAAGCGTCGCGCTACGCCTGCGTGACGAATGTGCGAGCGGGGTGCGCGGCATCGCGCTCGTCTATCCGATGCTCGGCACCGAGCCGCAATTGCCCGCGCGCGACACCGAGTCCGATGCGCCAATGCTGACGCTCGCGGACGTGCATAAGTTTCGCGACGCTTACTGGGGAAAAGGAGAGGAAGCCGACCCAACGCCCGGCCCCGCGTGGACGATCCCGCTCGCCGCAACCCGCTTCGACGGGCTGCCGCCGACGCTGGCCATCGGCGCCGAGCACGACCCCCTACGCGACGACGCGCGCGTGTTCGTCGAGCGGATTCGCGAAGCTGGTGGAGATGCCCGGCTGCTGGTCGGCACGGGGCTCGTGCATGGATGCTGGCGCGCGCTTGAAACAAGCCCCGGCGTGCAGGCCATGCACAGGGCTGTATGCGAATTTCTCCGCGAAAACGCACGCCATTAGCGCGGCGATATGCACCGCCGCGCCCGGCGCGTTATCGCGGCTCAGCAATTGTGGTCGCCGCGCCACTGCGCGAACGTGACGAGATCGAGGCCGACCTCGGCCGGCTCTATGCGGGTCCAGCCGAAAAACGCGTCGTCCCAGCCAGGAATGCTTTGGGGCGTCAGCGACCGGAACTTCATGCCGCCACGATACGCGAGGTCCGGCCAGAACAGCGGCATCACCTCGCGCGTGGCGAGCTGGCGCAGCAGGTCGGACGGGCCACCCTCGTCGGCGACGATCTCGCCCTGCGAGATCCAGTCGTTCTCGGCCCACGCGACGAACACGCTCGGGTTGCCCGCGGCGTCGAACATCAGGATCACGTTCTGCTCGGGCCGCCAGTAATACTCGACGATGCCCTGAGCGGCCACCACTTCGTCGATCATCTTGCGCGTGCGCGGATCGCAGTAGGTCATGCCGTTTTCGCCGAGCGCGAGCCAGCCCGACTCCGCGCAATGGCGGCTTTTGGCGTCCTTCAGGAAGTGCGTGAGGCGATTGGCCGAATCCGCGTCGGTCTTGCGCAGGTACAGGTCGACGATGCCGGCGTTGAAGGCCTTCACCGCGACGGTTTCATCGGCGACGCCGGTAAGCAAAACCTTCGCGCAACGCAGGTGCGAGATCGACGACAAAAACTCGACGCCGCCGATGCCCGGCATGTCGTAGTCGACGACGACCGCCGCCACTTCCTCGAAGCGCGACGGCTGCGCGACGATGTCGCGCTCCGCCGAGGTCTCGACGAAGCGCTCGACGCCCGGTTCGCTCAGACACGCCGACGCTGCCGCGAATTCGAGCGAATTCTCGCGTGCGTGCTGGCGGATGTAGTTGAGGGCCGCTTGCGGACGCGTGAAAAACAGGTTCGTGTAGGTGCCCGGGAAGAAACGGCGGAGCGCGTCGAGGTAGCTGTCGTTATCGTCGACGAAAACTACTGTGGACGGATAAAAAACGGGAGGTCGAATAAAGTTGTTCATATCTTCACGTGTTTCTCACGCCGCCGCGAAGGTCCCCGACCGACTGGTCGGTCGATCTGACGTTTCGCCAAGCGACTGCCCAAGGAATGCCGGGCGATGCCTCGCCCGCGGGTCCGCATGATCAATGGGTTCTTGTCGCTACTACCGGTGACCGCCTGCCGTCGCTGTTCGCGCGTCTCGGGTGCCGCAGCCTGGCGCGGGCCTGCCGGCATGTGCGCTGCGAGCCAGTCGCTGCAAGTCGCTTTCACACGTCGGATAATCGAACCGTGGCTGCCGGTCGTCTGCATTGGTTCGTATAGTACAGGCTCCACGCATTGGCGGCACAACTTAAATCGCATTCCTGCAGGCGCCGGCCGCGCAATTGCGGGGGACTAATTGGTCGAAAAAGAAAATCGCGGCATGCGGAAAAAATGTCCGCTTCCGTCGTGCCGGCGAATGACTTTAGCGGCAAGCGCGCGCCGTTCGTGCCAGGTCCGTTCGGACATCAATCATCGTGACGCGCCGCAATATGCCGACAAGAAGCGTCGATGTCGAAATGGTCGTTTATCATCAGTCAATCGCAGTTGCTTAATGGTTGTTGCTTAGATATGACGAATACCGGCAAGATGATGATAGTCGGGCTGCTCGTGGTCGATGCGGGCGTCGCCGGTTATCTGCTGTACCCCAGGGACGATCAGGCGCCGGCCGTGACCGGCGCGGTGACCCGCAGCGTCACCGGCGCGGTGGAATCGGAACCGCAGACCGATGCGACGCGTGCCGCTGGCGCCAGCGTGAAGCCTGCGCAACCCGTGAGCCCGCCCGCGCCGCAATCGGCGCTGCCGCAAATGGAGTCGGCCACTCCGGCTCCGGGCGCCGCTCAGGCGCCTGCTGCGGCGCCTGCTGCGGCGCCTGCTGCGGCGCCCGCCCCCGCCCCGTCCCTGCCCGCCACAGCGGCCGCGCCCGTGCCGAGCGTCACGCCCCAGTCGAGCCAGACCGCGAGCGGCCGCATCGATAACGCGGCGCCGCCCGCGGCCAATCCGGCCGCAGGCGCGCACGCCCCCTCGAAGTCGCAGTCGTACGCACAGCAAAAGGCTCAACCGAGGCCGCAGTACGGGCCGCGCATCGACCAGACCCATGCCCGCCGGCGCGACGACACGCACCCGAATGGCGCCAACCCGGTCGCCGCGATGCTGACGGACCAACTGGTCAAGGAATCGGCGAAACCCGACCCGTCGCTGCCGATGCCGTCCGGCGTCACCGTGCCGTTGCAGTCTGCCAATCCCCCGGGGGCTGGCGCGGGTAGCGGCCGCGGCACGAATCCGGTCGCGTCGGCGATGACCGATCGGCTGGTCCGCGAATCGTCGAAGGTGGGACCGACGCAGCCCGCCGCGGAGCCGCCCATCATCAAACCCTGAGCGACGCGGGGCTCACGGCCGCGACGCCACCTCGTCGAGGTGCGCGAGCAGATCGGCCGGATCGTCGTAGACGCGCAACGCCCCCGCGCGCTCCAGTTCCTCGGTGCCATAGCCACCCGACAGCAGGCCGACACCGAGCGAGCGGCAGCGGCGGGCCGCAAGCATGTCCCAGATGCTGTCGCCGACCACGACCGTGTGCTCGATCGATACGCCGAGCCGCTCGGCCGCGGCGAGGAACAGGTCGGGATCGGGCTTCGCGTATTTGACGTCGTCGCGCGTGACGACGACCGCCTTTGCCGGATCGACGCCGAGCGCCGCCAGATTCAGCGCGGCGGTTTCCATCCGCCCGCTCGTCGCGACGGCCCACGGCGTGCCGGCCTGGGTCAGCGCGTCGAGCAGTTCGCGCGCGCCCGGCAGCGGACAGACCTGGGCGCGCATCCGCTGATAGGCGGCCGCATGCGCGTGCCGCAGCCGTTCGGCGCGTTCGACGCTGATCTCGCCGTGTGTCTCACGCAGCAACTGGTCCGTGAACAGCCCACCGCTCATGCCGATCTTGCGATGGATACGCCAGACGGACAGCGGGATACCTTCGCTGTCGAGCGCCTCTTTCCACGCCAGCACGTGCTGATAGACGCTGTCGACGAGCGTGCCGTCGAGGTCGAAAAGAAAGGATGTCTGGATGCGCATGCCGGCCTCCGGTGATGATGGGTTCAATCACTATGCCATGTGTCGATGAAACGGCCAGGGCGGCTCGTCGCCCTTGACGACGCTTACGGTCTCTACACGATGTGCGCAAATTCCCGCAGATGGGCGCGTATTTGCTCCGATTTCGCTTTACCACGGTCTGACGTTCGAGACGATGAACTCGTTCAGCAAAGGCCGGCAACTTCGCGAACAACCGCTCGTACGGCTTCGGCCTTTCGTACGCGCAGGGCCCGCCGGCCGATTCGGTGTTGTCGCACGCGATGATCGACACGCTGCCGCCGTCGTCGACGAATACGCGAGTCGCGGTGACGGTGGGCATGCGTCACGCGTTCTGATCTCGCGCGGCGCAGGCGTGGCGCGCCGCGACAGTGCAATGCCCTCACGACTGCGCCGCCGCGATCACCTGCGACGCGAGCGCATGATGCTGGCCGCGTCGCGAGCGGATTGCGTGAATCTCCTCGATCACGCCGTCCGCGCGGCCGAGCCAGCGCAAGCCCCTCAATAACGTGAGATCTTCGGCGCCGAGTTCGGCGAGCGGAAACACGCCGAGCCCGCGCGCCGCGAACACCGCCATCAACGCGCTGTCCTCGAATTCGCCGACGACGCGCGGCCTGATTCCCTGAGACTCGAACCATCGGTCGAGCCGCGCGCGCAGTGCGCCGTGACGGGTCGGCAGCAGCACGGGCAGGTCCGCGAGACAGAGCGGAAAGCCGTCGCGCGCCGACTTGCGTACGACCTGCGCGGGCCCGTACCAGTCGACCGGCGAGCCCGCGACGCGCTGGCTCAGCACGCGCAGATCCGCGCCGTGCGGCGCCGGCTGACAGGCGAGCACCAGATCGAGCCGATGCAGCGCAAGCTCCGACAACAGCTGCGCGGGCTCCCCCTCGTGACACAGCAGCCTGAGCGACGGCGTGGCCAGCACCGGCGCGAGCAACGCATGCGCGGCGAGCTTGGAAATCCCATCCGACAGCCCAACCGCGAGCCGCACCGAGTCCGCGCCGCTCGCTTCGCGCATCTCGTCGAGCAACGCCTCGCCCAGCTGGAAGATTTGCTCCGCGCGATCGAACGCCTGCTCGCCGGCCTCGGTCATCGCGACGCCGCGCCCGGCCGGCTTCAACAGCTGGCGCCCAAGCGCTTTCTCGAGCTCGCGCACCTGCGCGCTGATCGTTTGCACGGCCATGTCGAGCCGCCCGGCCGCGCGCGCAAAGCCGCCCTCCTTCACGACGATCCAGAAGTAGTACAGGTGACGATAGTTGAGCATGCTAATCCGATACTTCGAAAAATCCGAAACGTCGTTCAGGTTATCACTGGTTCATTCGAACCGCGAATAGGCCCATGATGGCGGTTCCGCCGCTCGCGGCGCACTCGATTCCGCCACCTCATGGACTCCCTGTTCGCACTCGTTGCCGATCCAGCCGCGTGGGCCGCGCTCGTCACGCTGATCGTGATGGAGATCGTGCTCGGCATCGATAACCTGATCTTCATTTCGATCCTCAGCAACCGCTTGCCGGAAGCGCAACGCCCGCGCGCGCAGCGCATCGGGCTCCTGCTCGCGCTGGTGATGCGGCTGCTTCTGCTCAGCACCATCGCGTGGATCACGAAGCTGACCGCGGTCGCGTTCACGCTGTTCGATCATGGCTTTTCGTGGCGCGATCTGATCCTCGTCGGCGGCGGCCTGTTCCTCGTGTGGAAGGCGACCACCGAAATCCGTCAGCACATGATCCCCGCTGACGAACTCGCCGCGAAAACCAGCTCGACCGTGCAGTTGACCTTGGCGGCCGCGATCGGCCAGATCATCCTGCTCGACCTCGTGTTTTCCGTCGACAGCATCATCACCGCGGTCGGCATGACCGAGCACCTGCCGATCATGTTCGTCGCGGTGATCGTGTCGATCATGGTGATGCTGTTCGCGGCGCAGCCGCTCGCGCGCTTCATCGATCGCAATCCGACCATCGTGATGCTGGCGCTGAGCTTCCTGCTCGTGATCGGCATGACACTGATCGCCGATGGTTTCGGCTCGCACGTTCCGAAGGCGTATATCTATGCGGCGATGGCGTTTTCCGCGTTCGTCGAGGCGATGAACATGCTCGCGCGGCGCGCGAAAACGAAACGTCTGGCAAGCAGCGAGGAGTGATGCCGTGATGAAATGCCCAGTTTGCAAAACGACCGATCTGCTGATGACCGAGCGCCGCTCGATCGAAATCGATTACTGTCCGGACTGCCGAGGCGTATGGCTCGATCGCGGCGAACTGGACAAGTTGATTGCGCAGGATGACGGCGACGGCTCGCGGCGCGGCGAGCGTGCCCTGGAAAGCGAGCGGCAGCGTTACAAGGAGCGTCGCGACGAACATCGCGGCTATCAAAAGAAGCGCTCGATTTTCGATGTGTTCGACTTCGACTGAACGCTTCGGCGGCTTGGCGCACGCAAATTCCAACCGCCGTTAGCGCATCAGCGCGCCTATCAGCGCACCTTCTTGCGAACGCCCTTGCCGGTCGTCGCGGCGCGCGGCGCTTCCTTCTCGAGCGGTGCGCCGCCGTTCATCTGCTCGAGCCACGACAGCGTATCGACATACGACAGAAATTGCTTCAGATATTCCGGCGACAGCTCGCGCATCAACGACAGCGCGCGATGTACGAGGCTGCTCGAATTGAGCGGCCCCGCGTTGCCTGGCACCTGCGCGAGCGACTGGCGCAACTGCTTTTCGGTGCGCAGTTTGGACCAGACTTCGCGGAAGTAGTCGACTGCGGGCAGATCGGGATAGGCGGCAGCGCGCGGAGCATCGGCGCGCGCGTGGTGGCGGGCGAGGCGTTCGATCAGCGCCGCGAGCGTGGCGTCGTTGGCCGCGTTGGCTTCACCGGACGTGGCTTGCGACGCGCTCTCGTCCGCAGCGGCACGCTCGACCTCGGCCGTATAGTCGGCCAGCAGTCCTGCCAATCGTTGCTCGAGCACTCGTCGCGGCTCGCCGCTGTGCTGTGCCGCGCGCCGCGTAAGCGCGTCGAGCAGATGAAAGCGCACCGGATCGAGCCGAGCCGCGCCGCTCGCGCGCCATGCATCGAGCCTCGCGCGAGCCGCGTGGATCGCGTCGTCAAGCACCGGACTTCTCCGCTGCCGCCGCACTCGACGGCCGCGGCACCGGCGCGATTTCGACGCGGCGGTTTTTGGCGCGGCCGGGTTCGTCGGCATTCGAACTGACCGGCTGCTCCGAGCCGAACGCCGCCGCAAACACCGACGACGCCGACACGCCCTCGTCGATCAGCGTGCGCGTAACCGTCAACGCGCGCTGCGCCGACAGCTCCCAGTTATCGGCGAAGCGTCGATTGCCTTCGCGCAGGCGTTGATCGTCGGTGAAGCCGCTGACCATCAGGATCTGATCGCTCGCGCGCAGATACGCGGACAGCGGCCCGGCGAGACTCTTCAGCAGCGCGCGACCCTCAGGCTGCAGCTGGGCGGAGTTCAGCGCGAACAGCACGTTGCCGCTAATGCCGATGCGCCCATTGACGAGCGTCACGCGCCCCGCCGCGAGCGGTCCCGCGAGTGCCTGTTCGAGCGTCTTGCGGCGCTGCGTTTCAGCCTGGCGCTGCTTGACCTCCTGCTCGAGCTTGCTCGACAGTTCGAGCTGCACGCCGATCACGCTGACCAGAATCAGCACGAACGCGCCGACCAGCACCGACATCAGATCGCCGAACGCGGCCCAGATCGGCGCGGAGGTTTCCACGCCGCCGTCGATGTCCTCGCTCATACCGCGTCGGCTCCGGCGCTCGCGCGCTGCGCGGCCAGCAACTGCAGGTCTTCGACGATCTGCTTCTGCGACATCACGCTGAGGTCGACCACGTCACGCGCCTGCGCGACGTAGTAGGCGAGCTGTTCGTCGCTGCGCGCGAGCGATTTGTCGAGCGCTGCTTCGATGCGTTCGAGATGTGCGACGAGCTTGTCGTTCGCTTCGCCGAAGGTGTGCACGGCCGCGCCGAATGCTTCGCCGAGGCTCGCGACTTCGACCGCGCTGCCGGTGACCTGCGCGGCGACCGTGCCGAGCTTGCCGGTCTCGTGCTCGAGGTGTTCGGTGAAGCGATTGCCGACGCGTTCGAGCAGACCCGCCGACGTCGAGACCAAGGCATCGACGGCCGTGCGTTGCTCGGTCGACGCGTGGGTGACTGCGTCGAGCAGCGTCTCCAGCGTGGCGAGCAGACGACTGCGCTCTTCGAGCATCGCGGTGTCGCGGACCATGCTGTCGGAGAGCTTCTGGCGCAGTTCCGCGACGACTTCGGCAGCGGCCTTCGGCGCTTCGGACGCCGCTTGCACGAGGCGCCCGATTTCGGCGATCGTCGCGCTGGCATGCGTTTGCGTCTGCGCGGAGATATCGCGTGCGGTTTGCGCGAGTGCGTCGCAGATTTGCTGCTGACGGGTCGCGGTTTGCGAACCTGTTTGCTGCCATTGTTCGTCGAGCTTTGCGGTCATCGCGGCGAGCGCTTCGGTCCATGCCGCGAAGCGCTGTTCGTCGCGCGCGGCGAGTTCGGCTTGCAGGTTTGTCGCCGCCTTCGGTGCTTCAGCCGCGGCTTGAACCAGTCGATCGATTTCGGCGATCGTCGCGCTGGCATGCGTTTGCGTCTGCATGGAGATATCGCGTGCCGTTTGCGCAAGCGCGACGCAGATCTGCTGCTGATGGCTGGCGGCTTGCGCACCCCTCTGCTGCCATTGTTCGCTGAGCTTCGCACCCATCGCGTCGAGCGCCTCGGCCCACGCGCCCAAACGCTGCTCGTCGCGCGCGCTCAGTTCGGTCTGCAAGTTCGCATGCGAGCTACCGACCGCGCTCAGCAACGCCGCGGCATGCTGCTCGAACGTCGCGGCGGCGCGCGCCAAGGCCTGTTCGTTGTTGGCGGCGAGTTTGTCGCCCGCGCTTTGCTGCTGAGCCAACGCGTCGCCCCAGGCCTGCGAGATGCCGCTCGCCGTCGCTTCGAGCCGCGCGGATACGCCGTCGAGCAGCGCGAGCGAGCGCTGTTCGAACGCTTCGGCAACGCGTTCGACCGAAGCGCGCTGTTGCGCGGCCAACTCGTCGCTCGCCTGCCGATGTCGGGCGAGCGCGCTGTGGCAAATTTCGGCGACGTTCGCGCTGGTCGCCGCGAAGCCGCTCGACATGCCGTCGAGCTGGCGCTGCACGGCCTGGGTGACCGCGTCGTGCAAGGCGGCGGTTTCGCGCGAGAGGCCGGCCATCGTCGCTTCGACGACCGGCTGCAGGGCCTTGCCGGCGGCCTGCGCGCTGCCGGCCACGCTGTCCTTCAGCGACTGCTCGATCACACCGGCGAGCCGCAGATAGGCGGCTTCGGTGCGGCCGTAAAACGCGTCGAGGCTCGCGATCTGCCGCTCGTTCGACGCGGCGCTCTGCTGTTCGAGCGCGCTCATCATCGTCTGCAGACGTTCGACCAGCAGCGGCGTCGCTTCGGCCTGGCGTTGCAGCAGCCGGAAGCTTTCTTCGCGCTGATGGCTCTGCGAGTAGATGCGCAAAGTCGTCGCGATCTTCGCGTCGAGCTGTTGCGCCGCTTCGAGCCGCTCGCGGCGGGACAGCGCGGACAGCAGCCCGAGCATCGCGGACGTCGCGACACCCGCGATCGACGTGCCGAACGCGAAGCCCAGCCCCTTGACCGGCGCGGCCAGCGATGCGCGGATCGCCTGCAGGTCGCTCGCGCTCTCCAGCGCAAGGCCGGTGCCGCGCAGCGTCATCACCATGCCGAGCAGCGTGCCGAGCATGCCGAGCAGCACTAGCAGACCGACCAGATACGGCGTCAGCGCCGGTCCCGGCAACGCGACGCGCTCGCCTTCGACGCGCAGCCGCACGCTATTGCGCAGACTCGGATGGACAGGTTCGAGAAACGCGCCGAGGCTCGGCGGTGGTCCGGACAACGCGGCGAGCGCGCCTGTCAGCGTGGCGGTCGCCTGACCATAGCGGCGCAATTCGAGCGCGCCTAGCACGTAGAAGACGCCGATCAGCAGCGTGACGACGAACGCGAGCGGATTGGAAACGGCATAACCGACGGCGATCCAGCACGCCGCGGAGAGCCCCGCGAGAAATACAACGAGATCGATACGATATCTGGACATGGGGTCCCAGTTAGCAGGCACGAAGAGCCGCGAGCAGCCCTTCGACCGGTTGAAAACGAACCTCCAGCTCGGCCAGCAAAACGCTCTGCATGTCCTTGCGGAAGACGTCGAGCCACGCCTCGGACGCGAGCGGCACGGCAGCGTTGCCGCCATCGGTCGACCTGGCGAGCCGCGTGGCTGCGGTGCTTGCTTTGACGTGAGCCAAGGCTGCTTCCAGCTGCGTCGCTGCAGCGCCGGCTTCGACTTCGGCCGACTGCTGCCGCGTGGGATCGGCATCGGCGGCAACTTCGGCCGCTGCTTCCGCCTCCGCCAACCTCCGCTTCTCACCCTCGCGCAAGCGCTCGAAGTGCCCGCCGAGCAACCCGGGCACCACGCCGAGCAAACTCCGCTCGCGCTCGCCGAGCGCACGCTCCATCACCGCATCGACGACCGCGAGCCGCGCGAGCGACGGCGCCTGCGTCGCCAGCAGCGCGCGCAGCCGGCCACGCAACGTGCCGATCGACGTTTCCATCGACTGCTGAAGCGCGAGATAGCGCTGTCGGAACACCGCGTAGTCGGCCTGCGTGTCGACCGCCACGCGCGGCGCCGACATCCGGGCGGACGACGGCGACGGGCCACGCCGCCGTGAGCCGGCGAGCACGCTATCGCTCGCGATTGCGCTCACCAGCGAGCGGCGCACGCGCGCGCACTCTTCCTCTTCCGCACGGCCGAACGCGCGCGCGCCACCAGCGACGGACGGCGGCTTGCCATCCAGCGCCGACGACAACGCGATCGCGTCGGTCCAGCCGAGCCACTGGCTCAGCCGATCCGCCAGCGATTGTCGCGATTCGGCGACGTCGGCCTCGGCGAGACGGGCCAGTAAGCGAACGAGCGCAGGCCCAGTGAGGGCGCTGCGCTGAGGGGCTTGCAACATACCACCGGACGCAAAAAAGTCAGCAGTCTACACGCTGACGCCAGCGAGTCCGAAGTCGCCCGCTCGATCGTGCGTCGAAAGACACGGTTTTGCCCGATCGAACCTGGCATTCGGGCGTTTTCCCGAGCGCGGCTTTTTTGCCAATAGCGAAGCGGACCTATCCCTGTATAAGATGAAAGCTGGCGCCTCGCCGCGCACGAACACGGCGGAGCGTCGACAACACACAGAACACACGCAAGGCGGACAGGGAGCATGAAATTCGATACCGTGGTGCTCGGCGCCGGCATTGTCGGGGTGTGCGTCGCCGTGCATCTGCAGAAACGCGGCCGCGCGGTTGCGCTGATCGACCGTAAGCAGGCGGGCAACGAGACCTCGTTCGGCAACGCCGGGCTGATCCAGCGCGAAGGCGTCTATCCGTACGCGTTTCCGCGCGGGCTCGGCACCCTGCTGCGCTACGCGCGCAACCAGTCGCCCGACGTGCGCTATCACGCCGACGCGATGCTGCAGGTTGCGCCGTTCCTGTGGCGCTACTGGCGCAACTCGCATCCGGCGAAGCACGCGGAAATCGCGAAATCGTACGCGACGCTGATCGAGCATTGCGTCAGCGAACATCGCGCGCTTGCCGCGGACGCCGGTGCCAGCGCGCTGCTGCGGCCGATCGGCTGGATCAAGGTGTTTCGCCATGCCGCCGCGCGCGACGCCGAAACCAGCCTCGCCGAACAGTGGCATCGCGAGTACGGCGTCGAGTTCGAAACGCTCGACGCGCCGCGCCTGCAACAGCTCGAACCCGATCTCGACAAGCGTCTGCAAGGCGGGCTGCGCTATCCGCAATCCGATTCGGTCAGCGATCCGAACGCGCTCGTCACCGCATACGCGCGGTACTTCGAAGCGCTCGGCGGACGGTTCTTCATCGGCGATGCCGATACGCTGCGTGAAGGCTGGCAGGTCGAGACGCGGGACGGGGCGATCACGGCCGAGTCGGCGGTGATCGCGCTCGGACCGTGGTCGGATCGCGCGAGCACGCGGCTCGGGTATCGGCTGCCGCTCGCGGTCAAGCGCGGCTATCACATGCACTACGCGCCGCGTCGGAGCGCGCGGCTCAACCATCCGATTCTCGACGTCGAACACGGCTATGTGCTCGCCCCGATGGCGCGCGGCATCCGTTTGACCACGGGCGCCGAAATCGCGCGCCCCGAGGCGGCCAAGACGCCGGTGCAACTCGACGCGGTCGAGCCGATCGCGCGCACGCTGTTTCCGCTCGGCGAACGTCTGGATGCCGAACCGTGGATGGGACGCCGCCCCTGCACGCCGGACATGATGCCGATCATCGGGCCCGCGACGAAACATCAGGGACTGTGGTTCGCGTTCGGCCATGCGCATCATGGTCTGACGCTCGGACCGGTGACGGGGCGGCTGATCGCCGAGATGATGACCGGGGAGCAGACGCTGGTCGATCCGCGGCCGTTTCGAGTCGAGCGGTTTTAGCCGGATGGTCTGAGGCCCGCTCGAAATCCCCGCCTTCATCGCGCAATTATCGTCATCTCACGCCAAAACCCCTCACGGCACACCTCCGACCACGCCGCCAGCCGTCGAAGCAATAAAAAACGCCGCGCGCCAACAGCCCCGCGGCGTTCTTCATCGAGCCGGACAACCGTCGATCAGGCCGTCACGGCAGCCCGTCGCGGCGACACTGCCGACACCGCGAAGCTCACGACGATATTCGCGACGAGCGCGATCAGGCCGATATACAGCGGATAGTTCTCGTGGCCGAAATGCAGGCCATACACCGGCTTGAGCCCTTGCGAAATCGCGAGGCCCGTGCCGAGCACGATACCGACGAGCCAGCCGACGAACAGACCCGGCGTGTTCAGACGGCGCGTGTACAGCGTGAACACGATGGCCGGGAAAATTTGCAGAATCCACACGCCGCCGAGCAGTTGCAGATCGATCGCATACTGCGTCGGCAGGAACACGATGAACAGCAGTGCCCCGAACTTGACGACCAGCGAAACGATCTTCGCATTGGCTGCCTCCGCCTCGGGCGAGATGTTCGGCGACACCAGCGGACGCCACAGATTACGCGTGAACAGATTCGCCGCGCCGATCGACATGATCGCGGCCGGCACCAGCGCGCTGATCGCAATCGCGGCAGCCGCGAAACCGACGAACCACGACGGGAACAGCGTGCCGAACAGGGTCGGCACCACGTCGCTTGCCGACTTCACGTTCACGCCAGCGGCGATCGCCATATAGCCGAGCAGCGCGATCAGGCCGAGCAGCACCGTGTAGGCCGGCAGGAAGATCGCGTTCTTGCGCACCGTCTTTGCCGACGCCGACGACAGCACCGCCGTCATCGTATGCGGATACATGAACGCGGCGAGCGCCGAACCGAGCGCGAGCGATGCGAACGCCGTGTACTGATTCGGCTTCAGCAGGATACCGGTCGCGCCGCCCTTCGCCTGGAAGTGCGCATCGGCCAGTGCGAACACGTGCCCATAGCCGCCGAGCTTCACCGGAATCAGCCATACCGCCGCGATCACGACGATATAGATCATGATGTCCTTGACGAACGCGATCATCGCCGGCGCGCGCAGGCCGCTTGCATACGTATAGAGCGCGAGGATCACGAACGCGACGATCAACGGCAATTCGCCGCTGACGCCCAGCCCCTTGATCACGACCTGCATGCCCACCAGCTGCAGCGCGATATACGGCATCGTCGCGACGATGCCGGTCAGCGCGATGGCGGCCGGGAACCACTTGCCGCCGTACTCGCCGTGCACGTAGTCGGCCGCGGTGATGTGGTTCTTCGCGTGCGCAACCTTCCACAGCTTCGGCATCACTGCGAACACGAACGGATAAACGATGATCGTGTACGGCAGCGCGAAGAAGCCATACGCGCCCACCGAATAAACGAGCGCGGGCACCGCGATCACCGTATAGGCGGTATAGAAATCGCCGCCGACGAGGAACCACGAAATGACCGTGCCGAACTGCCGTCCGCCGAGACCCCACTCGTGCAGCTGAGTCAGATCGCCGCGTTTCCAGCGCGCCGCAAAAAAGCCGATCACCGTGACGAGCACGAAGAACGCGATGAAGACCGTCATCGCAACCGGGTTCACAGGATTCAGATCGCTCATTTGAGACCTCGATACACGATGTAAATCAGCAGCGAGGTCAACGGCACCCACAGAAACTGATACCAGTAGAAGAACGGAAAGCCCGCGAGCGGCGGATGCGTGTCGTTATAGAACGGCAGCCACAGCAGCGCGATATAAGGGATCAGCAAAATGAGCCAGAGCCATGAACGGCCGGCCGAGGGGGAGGTCTCCACGAACGTCTCCTGAGTATTATCGACAGCGCGCGCGATGGCTCGTGGCCCGACGCGCAAATGCCCGGTTGCCTGAGGTCAGGCGGAAAATCGGGGAACGTCGCACACTCGAGCGCCAGGCCTCGCGCGGCGCGGCATGCGACGGGCATGTAGTATTCGCCTTCGCGCGCCTGCTTTCAAGCGCGCAACTACGTAAGCCGTCTACGTAATATTACGTAGCCCGTTGACTGGCTTTTTTCAACGATGAAACTCAAAGCAAAGATAGTGCTGCTCGCGATCGTGCCCTTTCTGGCGGCGATCGCCAGCATCGAGACGGGCGTGCGCCGCGAAGCGACCGCACTCGCCGAGCGGCAGCACGCGACCACCCAGGCCGCGTACATGGCGAGTAAGGAGATCGAGCTCAAGCACTACGTCGAACTCGCGACGACTGCGATCGCGCCGCTCTACGAGGCCGGCGGCGACAACGCACGCGACGACGCGCTGCTGCGCACGCGTGCGCTCGCGGTGCTCGAAAAGATGAATTTCGGCGAGGACGGCTACTTCTTCGTGTACGACCTGCACGGCCGCACGCTGATGCATCCGCGCGAGCCGGATCTGGTGGGTCGGGATCTGTGGTCGTTGCGCGATAGCCATGGCACGCCGACGATCCAGCAGCTACTCGCCGCAGCCGCGCGCGGCGGCGGCTATGTGCGCTATCTGTGGCATCGGCCGTCGACCGGCAAGGAGGAGTCGAAACTCGGCTACGTGGTGCCGCTCGAACGCTGGGGCTGGATGCTCGGCACCGGCATCTATCTCGACGACGTCGACACGACGCTCGCGCACATCGACGAGGAGGCCGCGGCCAATATCGATCGCACGATGAAGTGGATCGACGCGATCGCGGTGGCCGGCCTCGCGGTCATTGCGCTGTGCGCACTCGTGCTGAACGTGACCGAATATCGCAGTGCCGACGCGAAGCTGAAGCGGCTCGCGCAGCAGGTCGTCGAGTCGCAGGAAAACGAGCGAGCGCGCCTGTCGCGCGAATTGCACGACGGCATCAGCCAGATGATGGTGTCCGTGAAGCTGCTGCTCGAATCGGCGCTCGCGCGGCTCGAACGCGGCGACGCACGCGTGCCCGCCGCCGAGGCCGCCCTGTCCACCGGACTCACGCGGCTCGGCGATACGCTGCGCGAAGTCCGGCGCATTTCTCATGCGCTGCGTCCGTCGATGCTCGACGATCTCGGCGTCGCGGCCGCCCTCGAACAACTGACGCGCGAACTCGGCGACGAGTCCGGCATCGCGATCGGCTTCACGCAGATCGCGCATACGCATGCCGCCACGTTGCCCGACACGGTCAACACCGTGCTGTTTCGCATCGCCCAGGAAGCGCTGACGAACATCGTGCGACATGCGCAGGCGTCGAGCGCGGCGCTTGCGCTCGAGGTTTCGCGCGATGCGGTCACGCTGACGATCTCCGACAACGGCCGCGGCTTCGACGTGACCGAAGCATTCGTCGGCGGACGTGAAGGTGTCGGCCTGCGCAACATGCGCGAACGGCTCGAAGCGCTCGGCGGCACGCTGTCGCTGAACTCGCAGCCGGGGCACACCGTCGTCGCCGCGCGCGTGCCGCTGCCCACGACGCATGCAACGGTGCCGTCCCTGCAGGAACTCTCATCATGAACGACACGACCTCTCCTTCCATCGCGCGTCTGCTGCTCGTCGACGATCATCCGCTCGTGCGCGACGGTCTGCGCGCACGGCTCGAAGCAGTGCGCCACTTCGAAGTGGTCGGCGAAGCGGGCGACGCGCAGCAAGCGCTCGCGCTGGCCGAACGACAGGCGCCGCATCTGGCGCTGATGGATGTCGGCATGAAAAGCGGCATGAACGGCATTGCGTTGGCGGGCCTCTTTCACGAGCGCTTTCCGGCGATTCGTGTGCTGATGCTATCGATGCACGACAACCTCGAATACGTGACGCAGGCGGTGCGCGCGGGCGCGAGTGGCTACGTTCTGAAGGATTCGCCGGCGCTCGAAATCATTCAGGCGATCGGCGCGGTACTCGACGGCAAGACGTTCTTTAGCGCGGAGATCGGTGCTCGACTGATCCAGGCGTCGGCAACGCAATCGCCGGTCGAACGCTTGACGCCGCGCGAGCGCGACATTCTCGATGCGCTTGCCGAGGGACTGTCGAGCAAGCAGATCGCGCAGCGCAACGATCTGTCGGTGCGAACCGTGGAGACGCATCGGCTGAATCTGAAGCGCAAGCTCGATATCGAAGGACAGGCCGAGTTGATCAAGTTCGCGGTCGAGAACCGGCGCAACAAGCGTTGAGGTTCGCGGGCGCGCGATAATGAGCGGTCCACACCTGGAGCGACCACGGCATGAAGCGCGTGTTCGAACTGAGTCTTGCCGGTCTGATGATTTGCGTGGCCACGGCTCGCGTTGATGGCGAACCGGCGCGCGTCAATCGCGGCCACGATCCATTCCTCCAGATATCCAAAGCGATCGCCGATTGCCCAACTCCGCTTGGCCCATTCGAAACCGAAAAGGAATGGCTCGACGAGAGCCATTACAGAATCGAACGCGGCAATAGCTGCTGGATCGAAGGCCGTTGCCGTTTGCCGAACGCGTATCTGTACGACGCGGAAATCGCCGAAAGCGTGCAACGGCGTCTCGCGAATCTGAACGTCGCGACGCACTGGCGCGAGCAATCGACGCTATGGCTCACGCTGCAACGCCGCTTTATCTACGTCGAAGGCTGCGTCGCGCCGGGCTTCGACAAGAAGACTTTCCTCACCGAACTCGCCAAAACGGCGGACGTCGAGCGCGTGATCGACAACACGATCACCGATCCTCACGCCGCGCAGTTGCCTTACCGCACCCAGGCGGACCCGGACAAGCCCGTGCTCAATCCGGGCAATTAGCGCGGTAGTCTCGGCTACTCCGACATCCACGCGTTCGGCGGCGAAATCAACACGCCCAATCTCGATGCGCTGGTGCAATATCCTCGCGCTGCCGTGAGCGGTGCATCGACTATATCGACACCAGTTGGCGCTGATCGAACGCAGCATCGCGCAAGCGCTCATACGACGCCGGCTCGACGACCGTCCGGTCACGCAACAACTGCGCGGCTTTGCCAATGCGTATCAACACGCAAAGGCGCGCCTCGTCGATGTGGCTGCCGTTGAACGCCGCAACGGCAAGCGAGCAGTGCGCCCCGACGTCGAGGCGTATCTGAGCAGCGCCGTTCACTGATCCGTCGGCGCTTCGTCTCGTTCGCACCGGCATTCAAAGCTGCGTGTCCAGTAGCCGCACGAATTTTTCGACGAGCTTCTCGGTGAACGAACGCCGCGTCCATGCTTCGAGCGTGACGCGCTTCGACTTCGCGATGTCGTCGTCGAACGCGGCGGTCTGCTGCGTGGCGAAATCACGGTCGTAGATGTTCAGGTTCGCTTCGTCGTTCAGCTTGAACGAGCGGCTATCGAAGTTCGTCGAGCCGACCGACACCATGTACTCGTCGACTACCAGCAACTTGCAATGGAACATGGTCGGCTGGTACTCGTAGATCTCGATGCCCGCTTTCAGTAGATCGCCCCAACACGCGCGCGACGCTTCGCGCACCGTGTGCGTGTCGATGCGTTTGCCCGGCGTGACGATCTGTACTTTCACGCCGCGTTTCGCGGCTTCGACGATCGCGTTGATGGTGAGCTTGTCGGGCACGAAGTACGCGCTCGCAAGCTGCAAACTGCGCGTGGCGGCGGTGATGGCCATCAGATACATCAACTGCATGTCGTCACTGCCGCCCGACGGCGAACTGCTGAACATATGCGCGAGACCCTGGCCCGCTCCTTTCGGCTCGGCATCGATGTGCGGAAAATACTCGGGACCGTGCAATACGCTGCTGGTCGCCTTGATCCAGTTGTCCATGAACACGGCCTGCATATGGCCGACCACTGGACCCGTCACGCGAAAATGCGTATCGCGCCAATGCTTTTCGTCCTGCGCATTGCCAGTCCACTCCGGCGCTATGCCGACCCCGCCGGTAAAACCGATCCGGCCGTCGATCACCAATAGTTTGCGGTGCGTACGGTCGTTCATGCGACCGAGTCCGGTCCAATGCGGCTTGTGATACCTGACCACTTCGGCGCCGGCCTCCCGCAGCAGTTGCAGATAGTGCCGATCCATTTTCGACGAACCGACCCAGTCGAGCAGTACATGCACGGCGACACCTTCGCGCGCCTTATCGGCCAGCGCACGCGCAATCTGTCCGCCGATCTCGCCAGACCAGTAAATGAACGTTTCAAATGTGATGGTTTCGCGCGCCGATCGAATGCCCTCGAGCATCGACGGAAAGATCTGGTCGCCGTTGAGCAGCATCTCGAAGCGATTACCCGGCACCACGGGTGGACCGAGCAATAAACCCATCGAACGAAGGAATTGCGGATCTTCGCTCTTATAAAGCCGCTCGATTCTGTGTTCTATTTTCTTCTCGCCGCTCGACAGATTGGCGATCAGGAGAACGATCACGAGCGTGACGAACGCGGTAATAGAAATGGTCAGCATGCGTGGCCTCGATGGCAGGCGGCGGGTCACGGCATACGAGTCCCGCATCCGGCGGGAGAATGCCGCACTCGTGCCTGGCTTTCACTATCAGCACGTCATGCACGGCGCGTGCCCGGATCAGGACCGCGCCTTGCTTTCTGGTTCCAATGCTTTATCTGACCAATGCAAACGCCTCGCGGCTTGCGATTTCGCCCGCGCCGAATACGCCGATGACCGTATAGTCCGATGCCACGCATTCGAACGTCGATGCCTGAAACGTAATGACGAAATGCCGCCGCGCCGGTGCCTCGGGAGCAATGGCGACGGAGTCTGTCGCCACGGCGGCAATCTCGGCGCATAACGACGAATTGACGACTTCATGCACCGCGCAGCCGACGAGACCTTGGGCCGCGAGCGGATGAATGGCGAGATCGTCACCGCCCGGCGGCCCGAGACGGTGAAAGATGGCGTCGGCGAACAGCACCGCGCAAAAAGGATCGTCGTCGGGATCGAATGGCCCGAACCGTTCAAAGTCCGACTCCGCGATGGGATAAGTGAGGATCACGCGGCGATCGCTGGCGACGATGAATGGTTCGGCGGCATCGGCTGCCGGACGAGGAGCGGAGTCCAGCAGGAAGACCTGATCTTCCTGCCGGGGTGCATCGAACGTGCTAACCATCTACTTCACGACTCCACGGCTATTACGCGCTTGCTTGCGTCTCTGGCGTTTGGGGAGCCGCCGCGACGGGTGCGGCCGTACTCTTTGCAGCAGCCTTGCGCGCCGGTGCTTTTCTTGCCGCCTTCACAACGCTTTTGCGGCCGGCGGTCTTCTTCACCGCGGCTTTCCGGCTTGCCGGAGTTGCCTTTCTGGCTGCGGTCTTTTTCACGGCCGTCTTGCGCGTTGCTTTTTTCGCCGCGGTCTTCTTGCCTACCGCACTCGCGGTCGCTTTCGCCTGGCTGCTCTTTGCCGCCGTTTTCGCCGCTTTCGGAGCGGCAGCCATGCTCGCGCCATCGATCAGGAATTTGCTGCGGTCCTTGACGGCCGCGAGCCATGCCGGCGCCGGACCGCGGCCGCTCCAGGTCGCGCCGGTTTTCGGATTCAGGTACTTCGGCGGCTGGGCGCCTTTCGGCTGTCCTTTGCCGCCCTTCGCGGAGGGAGCAGCCGCGGGCTTGCTTGCGCTCGCAGCGTCGATCAGGAACGCCGTGCGGTCCTTCACGCCGGCGATCCAGCCAGGCGCGCGGCCGTGCCCCGTCCAGGTCGCGCCGGTTTTGTGGTCGCGATACTTCGCCGGGGTTGCCGACCTGGCGGCTTTGCTCGTGCCCGCAGGTCTTCCGCGACCCGCCGGATTGCCATTCAGACCTTGCGCGGCACGTCGTGCCTTCGCCTGTGCTTCGATATCGGCAGTCGTGAGACCGTGCTTGAGCATCAATTCGCGAATCTGGTCGACCGCGGCTTGTGCTTTTCTGGCAATGAGAACGTCAGCTTGCTCCTGGAGCTTCTTAAGCTTGGCTTGGATTTGCTCTAACGAAGGCATTTGATTGCTCCTTATGTGGTAATCGTCGAACTATGCCATGAATGACGGAAGAAAGGCAGTGTATTGACCTATCCCGAGCTTCAATACATCGATACGAGCACCGATGCGGCGTTCAAATAACGAAGCTTTCAGGTTTTTTACCGGGTCATCGAAGCTTTCTTCCTTTTCCTTCCCTCCTGATTCTTCTTTTTCATTTCGGTTCCACCACCACTCAGATAGGTGTAAAAACGACGACCTGGCGATCGGCAATGTACCTCACACTCCGTATGAAGCGGTAGTGTTGACCGTCCGCCGTTATCCGGTTCAGGCCCAGGCGGGTCAGTACCAGCATTTCATCTGCCTGGAAAGCGTCGACGACGCCGGAATCCGTTAAATCCTCCAATGCCCCGGATGGATTTCCGACATAAACGCTGCGCGCCTGCTTGCCGATCCGCATCACGACCACGCTTTTTCCCTCGTCGAGCGCCAATTCGAGAAAGCTCGCGAGCGTGCGCAACGACTCCGGCGTACAAGTCCTGGTCTGATAGATCGCTGCATTCGATGGCGTCATTTGTGTTTCCCCGTCATCCGCATCGGCGACAGAAAGGGGCGCCGCCGTGCTTTCTGGCATTAGTCGCTTCTACTATAGCCAGGCCTTTGGATATTCAAAGGAGAGTAGTCCACTTTTTATTTGAAAACGGACTTTTTTCGTGGCCCGCTATAGCGAACGGATTCAAGCATGCGCGAAACGCCACTGACGACGCGTGCAAAGACACGGCCCCGGCTCCGGCAACGTGCCGTTACGATCTTGCAGCACCTGTTGCTCCTGTACCGGCCAAGTCCATTTACACTTCGTCTCCGTGCCCAGCGGCGGACGTATGGCCAATAGAGAGTCCTTTGTCAGCCGCCATGCTCGCGGCGGCTATTGAAATGGACGCCGGGCCACCCTAATTCCGATCCACTCAAACACGATGGTACTTGCAATGAAAGCTGGTTTTATTCAGATCGCCCTCGGGGCAATGGCAGTCTCGTTGGCAATGGCCGGCACCGCGAACGCGGCCGGTTGCCTGAAAGGAGCGGTAGTGGGCGGCGTCGCCGGGCACTATGCGGGACATCATGCGGTGGTCGGCGCGGTCGGCGGCTGCATCGTCGGACGGCACATGGCCAAAAAGCACGCCGAAGAACAGCAGGCGGCGACTCAGGCTGCGCCGCATCAGCAAGCCCGATTGCAGTGACTGGAGAATACGGGCGCCGCCGCAAACGTTCGCACGCGCCCTGCTCCGATCACTTAGGCAATGCGTAATCCGCGCGCGGGCAAGATCTCCTGAGTGGTCACGAAACGGTGCTGTTTGACCGCGTCGTGAAAGAGCCGGTAGTCGCTCTTCTCGAAGGCGGTCGTCCACTCCGGTCTGTCCCCGGTGTCGTCATCGCACAACAAACCAGTGGCCTGGTACTTCCACGATCCTTGTCCTTTGGCGATATAGCCGGGCACGGGTTCTTTCAAACCTGGAATACGGCCTGCATTCACCCATTCGCAAACGGTTCTCAGACGCAGGTTGTCGTCCGGTTCGCGGTTCGTATCGAGCAGCCGGGTCAGCGCGTCTTTAACGTCGTCCGGCATGCCTGGCTGGTTTTCGAAATCTTCGCGTCCGGCCAGATAAGCTCGCACAACACGACAACTCATATCCGCCGCCTGCACGAAATCCGGCAAATTATGTCGTGAGATGAAGTGATTGCGGCCGTCGATGTAATGCCAGCGCGCCCATGGCTGGTCGGGATAATGCAACGCGGCGCCATGGCCGACCGGCAACGCGATCGTCAGAACGTCCTCCTCGACATGCTCGATCAGATGCGCGACCGCTAGTTCAAGGCTCGCGAGCCAGCCTTTGCGCGTGCAATCCTGTGCCTCGAGAAGATGCACGCGATTCCACGGGCTTTCGATGCCCGCGAATCCCTGGTGCGCCCACGTATCGACATAGGTATGAAGCGTCACGCCGAGCCGGTGCAACGCGGTCTCCGAATCGCGCTGCCGGATCGCGCGCCGCACGACTTCGCGCGCAACTTCACTGTCGGGCCGGCAAACCGCCTTTTCCTCGAGACTTTCACCCTCGCCAGCCGGCAGAAAATGGAACGGCGTCCACACGAGCCGGTTCTGGTCGTTCTCGGTATTGGCGTAATCGAATAACTTGTGCGCGGTCGCGAATCGCTCGAATGTCTCGCCGCCTTTGAACCGCAGTATGCCGCTCGTCGTTGCGTCGTCGACATATTGGCAGGCATGCGCGATGGTTTGCGCATCGCCGGCCGTCATGCCGCCGACGCGCGCGGCAATGTAGACCACGCCGTAATGAAAGTCGATGTTCATGGCAAGCGCTCCTGGCGCGCATAATCACGGCCGGTTCGTGGCCGGCGATAGGGCGAGACGAATAGAGGGAGCTGCGCGTGAGTAGATAGTAGACGAGCGAGCGGCACACGCATTGAAAAAACATGCGTACTGGACGCGCTTTTCCACGTTTCGCGCCACGCAACCATTCGGGCTACTGAAGGAAACGCGGGCGCGGCCGGCGAGATGTAACCTGCCGGCACGGAAAGCCGCCGGCCAATGAGGCGGAAAAACGTAACCTGGCCCGATCGGCGCCGGTCAGGTCAAATGTGTAACGGAAAGACGACTATTCCAGTGCTGGTTCAGATATTCGAGCGCAAACATCCGGTGGCAATGATGTGGTAAATGTTCACTGCAAAGCAGGCAACCCGATTCGAATAGCGCGATATCCAGATTACTTTCCACGCGGCGGCGCGCGATGAGGTCGAAATATTCCTCCCGAAAGTTCTCCCAGCTCAATTGCTTGCCCTGGTAGCGTTTGAGCAGGTCCGGCTCGGGAGCCAGTTCCGGTATTTCCACGTACGCCGCATTGCACAACTGCTCGAGAAAGTAAGGCAGATCCTGCTTTTTCGCAAAGCCCGCGAGTTGCGACGTGTTGTTCAGGCGAACGTCGAGCACCGTGCGCACATGGGCGTCCTTCAGCAAACTGAAGAATTTCTGGGCGCTCTTGCCGGTAAAACCAATGCTGGCCACCTGCACGCTACTTTTGTCACGTTTCATGGTGAATCCCCTGGCAGGCCATTCGGCGCCCATAAAAAAGCCTCGCTGCGATTGGCGCAGCGAGGCTCGGGTGTCAGTGCATCTTTAGCGCCGCTCGCGTGCTTTATTTGACGATGTCGACCAGTTCGACTTCGAAGGTCAGATCGGTATTCGGCGGAATCGGGCCGACGCCGCGATCGCCGTATGCGGTCGCCGCCGGGCACGTGAGTCGCGCCTTGCCGCCGACTTTCATCTTTTGCACGCCTTGCGTCCAGCACGGAATCACGCGATTGAGCGGGAACGTGGCCGGCCCGCCATGCTTGGCCGAGCTATCGAATTCGGTGCCGTTGGGCAGCGTGCCGCGATAGTTGACCTTTACCACGTCGGTCGCGGACGGTTGCGGGCCCGTGCCTTGCGTCAGATGTTCGACGATGACGCCGGACGGCAGCTTCTCCGTGGTCGGCGCGGCAGCCATCGCGGTCGAGGACAGAACGGCTGCGGCCAGCAAAGCAACGAGTGATTTCAAAGCGAATCTCCAGTGGGGTAGTCCGTTTGATTGTAACGGATCGGGTGTCGGCCGAGGCTCCCACATATTGCCCGATGCCGCGGGTCGTTGCGCGCCCATCAGGAACCTCGCTGAGCCGTCGCGCGACCCCGCGGTCCACATGAACGTCCGGCGCGAGTCGCCGGCAAGCGAATCCGCCACACTTGTTGAGAGCGCTTTCGATGACCGAGCCGGCCCATTCCGACGACCCCGCTTACGATCTCTCCGCAGCGCCAGCCCCCTCCGACGAGCGCGTTCGCGCGCCAAGGCCGCGCCGGATTCCGCGCAGCCGCGCGCAACACGCGCGGCTCGATGCGCGCGAACCCGCGTTCGAACCGCTACCGTTCCCCTCGTATTCACTTGACGACGCGCGCCGCCCGTTCGCCGACAAACTCGCGCTCGCGCGTCTCACCCATTGGCGGCCCGGCTTGCAGGTGTGGGGGCTGTCGGCGACGCTCGGCAATCTGTCGTTCGCGACCGAGGTACTGCTCGCGCCGGTCGCGACGCCGCGCGTCAGCGTGCACGGCGCGCTGCCGAAAGCACTGATCGTCGACACGATCATTCCCGACACGATCGAGCGCTTTCCGTGGGGCGGTCATATGGGCATGCGGCAGGTCGATGCGGTCGCGCGCGCGATCGACGAAGCACGCACGTCGCTCGTCTTCACGAACACGCGCTCGCAATGCGAGGTGTGGTACCAGGCGCTGCTCGAGGCGCGCCCCGAGTGGGCCGGAGTGATCGCGCTGCATCACGGCTCGCTCGATCAGCAGGTACGCGAGTGGGTCGAACGTGGGTTGAAGAACGGCTTGCTAAAGGTTGTCGTGTGTACGTCTAGTCTCGACCTCGGCGTCGATTTTCTGCCGGTGGAACGCGTGTTCCAGATCGGCGCGACAAAAGGCGTCGCGCGCTTGATGCAGCGCGCGGGCCGCTCGGGACATGCGCCCGGTTTGCCGTCTCGCGTGACGATCGTGCCGACGCATGCGCTCGAATTGATCGAAGCGGCGGCCGCGCGTGAAGCCGTCGACAAGCAGCAGATCGAAAGCCGCGATACGCCGCAAAAGCCGTTCGACGTGCTGGTGCAGCACCTCGTCACCGTTGCGATCGGCGGTGGCTTCGACGCGCTCGAGCTGTACGATGAACTTCTGCATACCTATGCATATCGTGATCTGACGCAGCAGGAGTTCGACTGGACGCTGGGTTTCGTCGAAGGCGGCGGCGCGACGCTGCAATGGGCCGGCAGCCGCATGCCGCTATGGTCCGAGCTCGCCGACGCCACATTGACGATGCTCGCGCGCGCCGCCGACGGCATCTACGACGAACCGGAATTGCGCGCGGTGCGGCCGCTGCTCGAATTGCAGCAGAAGTGGTCGGCGTTGCCCGAGCCGGGCGTACTCGTCGTCGAGCTGCTCAAATCGCGCGAGGGTCACCGCTTCTTCTGCTATCCGTTCGCGGGACGCATTGCGCATATCGGACTTGGCGCTCTGCTCGCGTGGCGAGTCGCGCGCGACAAGCCCGGCACGTTTTCGATTTCGATCAACGACTACGGTTTCGAATTGCTGTGCGCGCAGGCTTTCGATTGGGCCGCGCAAATAGAGAATGGCTTGCTTTCACCTGACGAACTCGATCACGACATTCTTGCGAGCCTCAATTCGTCCGAACTCTCCTTGCGACGTTTTCGCGAGATTGCACGAGTGTCGGGACTCGTGTTTCAGGCGCATCCGGGACAGCAGAAGAGCGCGCGGCAATGGCAGGCATCGAGCGGGCTTTTCTACCAGATCTTTCGTCAGCACGATCGCGGCAATCTGCTGCTGGGCCAGGCCGATACCGAAGTACTGCTGCAGGAACTCGACGTGCGGCGCATTCGTTTTGCGCTCGAACGAATGAACGCGAACCGCGTCGTGCTCACGCGGCCCAAGAAGCCGACCCCGTTGGCGTTTCCGTTGATCGTCGGACGCCTGCGCGAAAAAGTCAGCACCGAGAAGCTCGCCGATCGCGTCGAGCGAATGCTGGCCGAGCTCGAACGGGCGGCGCAACGATGAAGCCGACCTCGCTCGCGATCAACGTCGGCGGACGACCTCTCGTGCTGTCAAGCTTGCGCGCATGTTTCGATCCGGCGCTGCGCGCGCGCGGCATTCCAGTGCCGACTGGTTCGACCGCGGAGAATCTGCTGCGGATCGAACGTCTGATCACCGAGTTCGAGCCGGCGACGCTGGTGTTTCTCGGCGATCTGCCGCATGCGCGCGAGTCGCTGTCGACGCTCACGCTCGATGCGTTGAATGCGTGGCGCGCGCGGCATGCGTCGAGGCGCGTGGTACTCGTCGAGGGCAATCACGATCGGCATGCCGGTGCGTTGCCGCTTACGTTGGATGTCGAGTCCGTGCGCGAGCCGTGGCATATCGGGGCGTGGGCGCTGCGCCATCGCCCGCATGCGGTCGATCACGCGTATGTGCTCGCGGGGCATGTGCATCCGGTCTTTCGGATCGCGACGCGGACCGATTCAGTGCGTGTGCCGTGCTTTCGCTTTGGGATCGATCGGGGGGTGCTGCCGGCGTTCGGTAGTTTTACCGGAGGCGCGCGTGAGACGGGGCGCGTTCTGGGGGAGAGGGTTTTTCTGGTGGTACAGCAAAGAGTGATCGAGTTGAGGAGTTGAGTGGACGGCGGGGGCCGTCCATTTTGTTGCCTGGTTGGTTTTTTGTTTGCGGAATGGTTGGCCGGTTCGCTGGCTGGGTTTTTTGCTGGCTCTTTCGCTGCAAACTCCCCGCGGCGCGCGAGTGCGGTCGGTGTGGAGGCCGGGCGGCGCCGGCCTCCACCCTCGGGAGCCCCGCAAGGTTCGCGGGACTCCTGCCACTGGTTAGTGGTTGCCGCCGCCGTGGCCACCATTGCCGGAGCCACCGCCGCCGTAGCCGCCACCGTGGCCGCCGCTGCCTTGACCGCCGCCGTTGCCGCCGTTGCCGCCACGGCCACCGTGGCCTCCGTTGCCGGAACCGCCGTTGCCCTGGCCGCCGCCTTCACCACCATGGCCGCCGTGGCCGTAGCCGCCGTTGCCCTGGCCGCCACCGCCTTCACCGCCATGGCCGCCGTTGCCGGAACCACCGTTACCCTGGCCGCCGCCTTCACCACCATGGCCGCCGTGGCCGGAGCCCTGGCCGCCACCGCCTTCACCGCCATGGCCGCCGTTTCCGGAACCACCGTTACCCTGGCCGCCGCCTTCACCGCCATGGCCGCCGTGGCCGGAGCCGCCGTTGCCCTGGCCGCCACCGCCTTCACCGCCATGGCCACCGTTGCCGGAACCGCCTTTGCCCTGGCCGCCGCCTTCACCACCATGGCCGCCGTGGCCGTAGCCGCCGTTGCCCTGGCCGCCACCGCCTTCACCGCCATGGCCACCGTTGCCGGAACCGCCTTTGCCTTCGCCACCGCTGCTGCCGTGGCCGCCGTCACCATGACCGCCGTCACCATGACCGCCGTCACCGTGACCGCCGTCACCGTGGCCGCCGTCACCGTGGCCGCCGTCGCCATGACCGCCGTCGCCATGACCGCTGGCGCCGTGGCCGCCATCGCCATGACCGCCGTCACCGTGGCCGCCGTCGCCATGACCGCCATCGCCGGCACCATCACCGCCGTGCCCATGGCCATGGCCGCCATCGCCGTCACCATCACCACTGTGGCCATGTCCATGGCCGCCGTCGCCGTCACCATCACCACCGTGGCCATGTCCATGGCCGCCGTCGCCGTCACCATCGCCAGCGTGACCATGACCATGACCGTGACCGCCATCGCCGTCACCGTCACCACCGTGGCCATGACCATGGCCGCCATCGCCGTCACCGTCACCACCGTGGCCATGACCATGACCGCCATCGCCGTCACCATCGCCAGCGTGACCATGACCATGGCCGCCATCGCCGTCACCGTCACCGCCGTGGCCATGGCCGTGGCCGCCATCGCCGTCACCATCGCCGCCGTGCCCATGGCCATGGCCGCCGTCGCCGTCACCATCGCCGCCGTGGCCATGGCCGTGGCCGCCATCGCCGTCACCATCGCCGCCGTGCCCATGGCCATGGCCGCCGTCGCCGTCACCATCGCCGCCGTGGCCATGTCCATGGCCGCCATCGCCGTCACCATCGCCGCCGTGCCCATGGCCATGGCCGCCGTCGCCGTCACCATCGCCGCCGTGGCCATGACCATGGCCGCCATCGCCGTCACCATCACCGCCGTGGCCATGACCATGGCCGCCATCGCCGTCACCATCGCCGCCGTGGCC